>JAOUOK010000392.1 GCA_029880425.1 Gammaproteobacteria bacterium | reverse complement strand
CATGGCAAATTCCGGTGATGTATTTAAAAACGAGGGTTCAACTGGCAGTTTTGAGTTTTTATTTTGCTGTGTAACAAACGTATCTATTGACGGTTCTGTATTTCCCGCATGAGAAAGAACCGGGGTTTGAACTTCATAAATATCTTTATCCGCAAAAAAAGCCCGTAACCTGGACAGCAAACGGGCTCTTGTTTGTAACATATCTAAACTGGCTGTGGGTTGCCAATTGCTCATAGTATTCTCAACTTACATCTCAACAACTAAAAGCTTAAAATTTTTTTTCGCAAAATAGTTTTCGTCCTGACAAGGCGTAAATGATTGAAAAAATGGAGTTGGCATATGCCAATGAGTATTTTTGAATATCATTTACAACGCAGTCAGGGCGGAAAATATGCCGCGAAAATTTATTTCTTTTCGCGGCCTACATATTCTCCTGTACGTGTATCCACCTTAATGGTTTCACCTTCATCGATAAACAACGGAACACGAACTACCGCACCTGTATTACAGGTTGCCGGTTTTCCACCGCCACCACTGGTATCACCACGAAGCCCCGGGTCCGTTTCGGTTACTTCTAAAATAACAAAGTTAGGAGGCGTAATGGCAATTGGAACACCGTTCCACAATGTGACTTCACACATGTCTTGCTCGATGAGCCATTTAACATTTTCACCCACCGCGGTTTCATCAGCACCGATTTGTTCAAAGGTATTTGGATCCATGAAATACCAGGCTTCTCCATCTGTATAAAGATACTGCATATCGGTATCCATAACATCAGCCGCTTCAACAGACTCACCTGATTTAAAGGTTTTTTCAACGACACGTCCTGTTTTCAGGTTACGCAGTTTTACCCGGTTAAATGCCTGTCCCTTTCCTGGTTTTACCAGCTCATTATCAATAATGCTGCAGGGGGAGCCATCAATCATTAATTTCAGGCCATTCTTAAATTCACTCGTGCTATAGGTTGCCATACTCGTTAAACTCTCCGGGAATAAAAATTGCTGCTAATACATAAAATGCATACTATAGCGCTATGATACCGCGAACAGCCCCTGCTTGTCAGTCAGAGAAAGACGCAATAAAAACTGATAGCCTACCACTACATTGGCAAACTACACTCGCCGCTGCTTTCCGTGAGCCGGCAAAATTACTGCGTTTTTTAGAATTACCCGAATCTTTACTCGAGAACACAATTGTAGCTGATCCTTCTTTTACCTTACGGGCACCATTGGGATATTGCCAGCGTATAGAAAAAGGAAATCCAGATGACCCCTTATTAAGACAGGTTTTACCCTTGTCAGAAGAAATGCAAACAGCTGATGACTTCTTGCTGGATCCGGTCTCTGACCTTGCCTCCCTCCAGGTACCCGGCTTACTGCATAAGTACCAGGGGCGCGTGCTTTTGATCACGACCCAGGCCTGTGCAGTTCACTGTCGTTATTGTTTTCGTCGCCACTTTCCTTACCAGCAAAATCGTAGCGAACAAGAGTGGCAAGAAGCCATCAACTATATTCATACAAACCCTGACATCCATGAAGTTATTTTAAGTGGCGGTGACCCTTTAAGTTTAACCGAGTCGCGACTTAAAAGACTGACCGATAAACTACAAATGATTCCGCACATCAAGACCTTGCGATTTCATACTCGCCAACCTGTCGTGTTACCTGAACGTATCACAGATGATTTTCTGGGCTGGCTGGACTCTCTGCCATGGAAAATTATCATGGTTATTCATTGCAATCACGCCAACGAAATAGACACCTCAGTCTCATCGGCTTTAAATAAATTGCATCAGCACCAGGTAATGTTACTTAACCAGTCAGTATTACTTGCTGGCGTGAATGATGATGCACAAAGACTTATTGAATTAAGTCACAAGTTATTTACTCATCATGTCTTACCCTATTACTTACATATGCTGGATAAAGTACAGGGTGCAACACATTTTTATGTTAATACGGAAAAAGCGCTTAAGTTAATGGACGAGGTCCGCCAACAATTACCGGGATACCTTGTGCCCAAACTCGTTCAGGAACAGGCAGGTGAAAAATCAAAAATAACTATTATTTAATACTAAACTAACCACAGGGCGTAACTTTCATCCATCCCTGAAAAAATGCTGAAATGTACATTTAAAATGCCATTCATCCATAAAAAAACTACGAAAAGGGCTCTAAATGTCATGAAAATAGTCATAAACACCAACTTTATGCCATAATTACGATTAGTAATTAGCTTATTTCTCTAATTAGTGTCCCCAGGCATTAAGAATTTGGGCAAATGAATAAACTGAAGCGATAACATGGAGTTAGCGGACTGTGGGTAAAAATATTGGCCTTGATGTGCCAACCCGAACTTTGCCGGATAAAACGGCTTTTAATATTCGTCCACGGAAATTGTCTAACTGGATTGATGCACTACCACGTGCAAATCTTGGGGAAACGGCCAAACAAATTTATATAATTTTACACCAAACTAACCAGCTTGCTTATCCCTACCAGGATCGAATTCGTTTCCTGGAAACCTTGCGTGAACCGGTTGATTACGTAACACGTTCAATGAAAAAGCATTTTATTGGCATCAGCTTACCGTTACCTGATAAGAGCCATAAAATAGCCTCAATCACCAAAGAACTTTTT
>JAOUOK010000391.1 GCA_029880425.1 Gammaproteobacteria bacterium | reverse complement strand
GGGGTTCCCGTGGTTGAGCCTGGGTTACAGTCAAACAGGGAGTGTTTTATCAGGTTATGCAGCAGTGATCGGTGTATACGGCATATCTTTAATGGCAGTCCTGACCTCGGGTTTATTTCTCTATGTTTTAACTTGTTATCGTTCAATAGCAAAAAGGAAGATGATTTTTGCATTGACTGGACTTTTTTCTATCTGGATTGTGGGATTCCTGTTATCACAAATAAACTGGACGGAGAAAGCAGGAAAGACATTAAAGGTTAGTTTAGTTCAGGGTAATGTTGAACAAGTTTCAAAATGGGACCCTGCACAATTTGAAAAAAGAAAACAGCGTTACTTGTCACTGACGAGAAAACACTGGGACAGTGATCTTGTGTTATGGCCCGAAAACTCGCTAACTATTTTCTATCATAATTTAAAAGATAATTTTTTAGCAGAATTATCGTCTGAGGCGAAAAAAAATAATACCGATATCATTTTAGGCTTACCTGTACTCGACAGGATAAAAGATGAATACTTCAGTAGCCTAGTGGCAATTAATTCTTCCGATAATACTCAACCGCAGTTTTATCATAAGAACCACCTGGTCCCTTTTGGTGAATATTTACCACTTGCTTCATTACTCAGGGGGTTAATTAATTTTTTTGATTTACCAATGTCAGGTTTTACGCCGGGTCAATATAATCAGCCATTATTAACCGCGGCAAAACAAACAATTGCACCGACCATTTGTTATGAAGATGCATTTGGTGAAGATTTAATTCGCTTTTTACCTGAGGCAACATTAATTCTTAATGCCAGTAATAATGCATGGTATGGTGATTCATTTGCGCCACATCAACATTTACAGATATCGCAAATGCGTGCTTTAGAAACCGGGCGTGATGTAATGCGGGTAACAACAAATGGTATTTCTGCTTTAATTGATTACAAGGGAAAAATTATTTCACGATCTCCCCAGTTTAAGTCATATGTCGTAACAGGATTTTCTCAACCAAGAACAGGTAGAACTCCCTATGTTATTTGGGGGAATTATGCTTTATTATTAATTATTGCAACAGGATTATTTGGCGTGCTGTTACATTCCATAAGAAAAAAATAGATTTCTAATAATGAATAAGATTGAGAAAATTTTTATATGAGTGATTTAAAAACTAAATACAGAAAATTTAGAGAAAGGTTATCTAAAAAACTTCATAAATTAAAACATGTTAAAGCAATTAACAGGAATGTTTTTTTCCTCAGGCAGCTTTTCTTAAATAATTATGTTGATACATTAAAGAATGATAGCCGCTACCAGGATAATAAGTGTCTGATTAAGTTTGGTCAGAAGATTTATTCACAAAATGAAGAAGATGGAATGATCCTGGAAATATTTAACCGGATTGGAACCACAAATAAAACATTTGTTGAGTTTGGTGCCGGGGATGGTCTGGAAAATAATACGCTTGCCTTGTTATTGAATAACTGGAATGGTTTGTGGATAGATGGTTCTTCACGCTCAATTAACAATATTAAAGATCATTATAAAAGCGTAATAAATAATCAACGCCTGAAAGTGGTTGAAGCATTTATTACTAAAGATAATATCAACAAACTTATTTCAGAGAATATCTCAGATAAAGAGATTGATTTGCTCTCGGTTGATATAGATGGAAATGATGTTCATATTTATAATGAGATTTCCGTTATTAATCCCCGTGTTGTGATTATGGAATATAATGCGAAATTCCCACCGCCGATAAAGTTTTGTGTAGATTATAATCCAACACACGCGTGGCAAGGTGATGACTATATGGGAGCATCATTGAGCTATATTGAAATGAACCTCAATAAAAAAGGTTACAAATTAGTTGGCTGTGATTTGGCTGGCGTAAATGCATTTTTTGTCCGGGATGATTTGGTTGGTGATAAGTTTTTAACACCTTATACGGCTGAAAAACATTATCAACCGGCAAAATATTATCTTGTTGGTGCGTACACCGGTCATCAAGGTACTTATGCGTCTGTTGAAAAATGTTTAGCGGCATGTATGAAAATTGAATGTGAATAAGCTTTGATTTATATCGTGGTTGATAGTGATTATATTTTAGTTTAAGAATAGTTCCCGGTTTGCCCAAAGGGCAAACTCAGTTCGGGTACAGCTATCCGCAGTTTGTAATCCCTGGCCTTCAGCAACCCGGTATATTACCATGTCTTTTTTAGGGTCATCTGACTTTGCTTCATCAATAATTTGTCGTACTGACCATTCTGCCCCGTGTTTACTGTTTGTATAGTAATGACCCAGCTTGATCTGGCTGGGTGAAAATTGTGGTGTTTCTGCATGCTCAATAGTTAGCGCAAAAAGCTGTTGTAATTCATCAACGCTGAGGTCTATGACTAAATCGATATCGGCAAGTGCACGTTCGATATGTTCTTTATCAATATAACGAGAAGACTTTTCTTCTTTGTTAACCGGGGTATCGGTAAAACGCATCATACTGGTCGGGTAACGTCGCCAGGGAAAGAAACTGTTAAAGGCAACCGCGGTAATAAAAATTACCACCGCATTTAATAATACCGGCGTGATGATATATTCAAAGCCAAGAGAAGTAATAGTCTGCCCACCTATCACCGCTGCCAGTGCGGTCGCACCTCCGGGTGGATG
>JAOUOK010000390.1 GCA_029880425.1 Gammaproteobacteria bacterium | reverse complement strand
AACAGTCTATATTCCTGTCTTCACCGCTCACCCAACAGAATCAAAACGTCGAACAGTAATGGAAGCCATTCGTCGAATTTATGTAATCAGTGATCAGCTTAACGAACCACAATTAAGCAAGATTCAAAAAGAAAATATCATCGAAGACCTGGAACAACACATCCAGATTCTTTATAAAACAAATGAAGTTCGCGTTCAAAAGCCGGAAGTAAAAGATGAAGTGAAAAACGGTTTGTATTATTACCGCGAAAGTTTATTCAAATCTGTACCGCAAACCTACCGCAACCTGGAAAAAGCCATTGGCCGAACCTATGGTAAGGATTCAGGCGTTGTTGTTCCCAGTGTCATCCAGTTTGGTTCATGGATTGGTGGTGACCGTGATGGTAACCCTTTCGTTAAACCTGAGACGACTGTCCAGGCACTACGTATGCAGTCTCAGGAAGTCCTTAACGAATACCTGAAACAAATAAAATTACTCAATAAGGTTTTAACGCAATCAAGCCTGTTTTGTCAGCCAACCGAAGCTTTTTTAGCTCAGCTGGCTATTGACGAACAAGAAGTAGCAGCACCTTTTGTTGAACATCCAAACCGTTTCAAACAAGAACCTTATCGTCGCAAGCTTTACATCATGGAGCACCGCATTAGTTGTACCCTGGCCCAGGTGGAAGCACGTTTAAATGATATTGAACCAGAAACATCAGTATGTGGTTATATTAATGAACAAGGAATGCTCAATGACCTCTACCTTATTCGTGACTCATTAATCAGCCATGGTGATGAAAGCAGCGCACGGGGTGATCTACAGGATCTTATTCGCCAGGTAGAAACATTTGGTTTTTATCTTGCCAAGCTTGATATACGCCAGGAATCTACGATTCATAGCCAGACTGTTTCAGAAATCGTTAAGCAAATTGACGGGACTGATTATGACTCACTGGATGAAGCTGCACGCTTAGAAAAACTTGCCGAGTACATTAATGGCTCATCGGCAAGCTTCGATAAAAACCAACTTACGGATATGTCAGCTGAAACCGTATCCGTATTTGAAGTGATGTCAAAAATGCGTGACGAGATCAGTCCCGAAGCTTTTGGTACTTACGTTATCTCAATGACACATGCTGCCAGCCACGTTATGGAAGTCATGTTCCTGGCATGGTTGACCGGCCTCGCAGGCAAGAGTAATGAGCAGTGGTATTGCCACGTGCGTGTTTCACCTTTATTTGAAACCGTGGAAGACTTAACCCATATCCAGCCAGTGATGAGCCGTTTATTTGATAACCCGACCTATACAGAACTATTAAAATCATCAGGCAACCTGCAGGAAGTTATGCTTGGTTATTCAGATTCATGTAAAGATGGCGGTATCCTTGCTTCTGTCTGGAATCTTTACCAGGCACAACAACAAATAACCGAACTGACCCGTTCACGTGGTGTACGTTTAAGAATGTTCCATGGTCGCGGTGGTACAGTTGGTCGTGGTGGTGGCCCGACTCATGATGCTATTTTATCACAACCAACAGGAACGGTTCACGGTGAAATCAAGTTCACTGAACAAGGTGAAGTACTTTCATATAAATACTCTAATAAACAAACCGCTGTTTATGAACTGACCATGGGTGTGACTGGATTATTAAAAGCCAGCCGCAACTTAATTGAAGCCCCTAAACCAGATAACCCCGAATACCTGGAAATTATGGCAGCGCTGGCAAAAGAAGGTGAAGCCGAGTATCGCCAGTTAACGGATAACACCAAGGGATTCCTTGATTATTTTTACGAAGCGACACCTGTTTATGAAATTGGACAAATGAACATCGGTTCACGTCCTTCTCATCGTAAAAAAGCCGATCGCTCAAAAGGTTCTGTACGTGCCATTGCCTGGGTATTTGGCTGGGCTCAATCTCGTCATACTATGCCCGCCTGGTTTGGTATTGGTACTGCATTAGAAAAATGGTTAAACAATGATGAGAACCGCCTGGCGACCCTGCAAAAAATGTATCAGGACTGGCCTTTCTTCCGTGCTTTACTCAGTAATTCACAGATGGCCTTGTACAAAGGTGAAATGAATATTGCCAGGTCTTATGCATCACTCTGTGAAGATCCTGATACAGGGAAAAGTGTCTATAAAATAATTTCTGATGAGTATATGCGTACAACAGAAAATGTTTTAAACGTTGCTGATCTAAATGAGTTAATGGAAGAAACACCACATATCGCGTTGTCATTGACCCGACGTAATCCTTACCTGGATCCTTTAAACCAGATTCAATTATCACTGCTCAAAAAGTACCGCAATGAATCATTAAGTGATGATGAACGCACTAAGTGGTTACACCCACTACTTAGAACTATCTCTGCCATTGCAGCGGGTATGCGTAATACAGGTTAATATGATAGCAAAATGAAATGTATAAAAAATCCAGCCCAGGCTGGATTTTTTTAATTATTACATCAGGATATCATCCAGTGCTCGTGGCTTCTCAATCCCGTAGCCCTGTGCATAGTCAACACCAAGATCCTGTAACAGCTGAATAGTTTCATCATCCTGTACATACTCGGCAATAATCTTCTTACCCATGAAATGACCAATTTCACTGATAGATTTAACCACCGCGTAATCATTTGGATTGGTCGCCATGTCTTTAACAAATACACCATCAATT
>JAOUOK010000028.1 GCA_029880425.1 Gammaproteobacteria bacterium | reverse complement strand
TATAAATAAGATTTTTATAAAAGATATCATGTTAAATAAAAATACTTCGTTCAAAAACTATATAAATATAGATAAAAAACCTACATGGTCTGAAAAGTTTGTGCCATGTGATGGGCTTGAAAAATATCGTGATGACTTTATTTTTCGAAACACAAAAAACAAACAATAATTTAATCTGTCAGATGCCGAATTTTCAAATACTTAATAAGTATATCTGTTTGTTCGCAACGCTCTCCTAGACAAGTAAAAACTCAGCTTTTTCCCACCCTTTATGCTTATCGTTACTGGCTACTTTTTAGATGGTAGGATTAATGTTTCATTCGATGAATGACTGCACGTGGCCGGATGCAAACATTTAACATTGAACAGTTTAATTATCGAGAATAGCTTTTAATAACATGCATATAGTTACTATGTTCAAGTTCTTCAGGGTTGATGGCTGACTCCTTGCTGATACTGCCTTTCATTTGCTCAATAGAATTATATTCATGTTCTTCCAGCCAGTTAGTGATTTCTTCTTTTAACGTGGCTATATGCCTGGGTCCATTTTTTAAAAGTACGCTGCATAGATGCGTAATATCAGCACCAACTAGCAGGGCTTTTATAATATCATCGCTATGATGGAATCCTCCTGTCGCTGCAATGGAAATATTAACGTAATCCCTGATCAGCGCAATCCAGCGAATTCTCAGTAAAGATTCATTAGAATTTGATAATTCCAGGTGCGGTTTAACTTTTAAAGTCTCAAGATCAATGTCAGGTTGATAAAAACGGTTAAACAGGGAAACACCCTGTGCGCCGGCTTGTTGTAACTTGAGTATCATGTTTGCGACTGAAGAAAACTGGGAAGAGAGTTTCATGGTAACAGGTATGTCGATATGCTGACGTAAATCGTTTAGCAGTGTGATATAGCGTGCCTCAACATCTTCACCTGAAACAACCGGGTCTGCGGCAATGTAATAAACATTGAGTTCGAGTGCATCTGCACCGGCTTGTTGTAATTCCTTACCAGTGTCTACCCAACCATTTGTCGAGATACCGTTAAGGCTGGCGATAATGGGAATGTCGAGTGATGATTTATATTGTTGCAGTCGTTCAAGATAATTATCAAGTTCGCTTTCGTACTCATCTGGTATTGGTTGAAATGATTGTGCTTCGTAATTACCCAGTGCTTGTGAATGAACAAACTGTTCAAGTTGTTTTTGTTCAAATTCAATTGATTCTTCAAACAGCGAAGGCAATATGATTGCTGAGGCCCCGGCATCCTCAAGTTTTTTTGCAGAGCTGAGTTCGCCGGTAAGCGGTGAGGAAGAGGGCACGAGTGGATTGTCCAGTTTAAGCCCAAGATATTCCGTACTTAAATTTATCATGAGGCAGGCTCCTCTTTTTTAGTCTTATCATCAATTGTAGTGGCTTTTAATTTTCGATGTGGTGGTTCAATGTCACCGTTTTTATCCCATTCAAGACTCGCGAGTTGTTCATAGTAATGATAACGATGATTAACTTCTTCTTGAGATTGCTTAAGGAATTTTTCAGCCTCTTCAGGATGTGTGCGCCATAACATGTTAAAGCGAATTTCTCTTTCAATAAAATCGCGGTAAGGAATCGAGGGTGCCTTAGAATCAAGGTGCAGTGGATTTTTACCTGCCGCGGCATGTTGCGGGTTGTAACGGAATAATGGCCAATGGCCACTATCGACTGCAAGTTGTTGGTGCAGATGATTATCTTTTAAATCAATGCCATGGGCGATACAGGGTGAATAAGCAATAATCAATGATGGTCCAGGGTAGGCTTCAGCTTCGTGGAATGCATGAATGGTTTGTATATCTTTTGCACCGTAAGCAATCCTGGCGATATAAACATGTTCATAATCCATGGCTAACAAGGCCAGGTCTTTTTTTGGCGAGGCCTTACCACCGGCTGAGAATTTAGCCACCGCGCCACGTGGAGTTGCCTTGGATGTTTGACCGCCGGTATTAGAGTAGACCTCGGTATCAAGTACAAGGATATTAACGTCTTCACCCGAGGCAAGAACATGATCAAGCCCACCGTAACCAATATCATAAGCCCATCCATCACCACCCATGATCCAGACACTTTTACGGCTAAGATTCTCGGCAACACTTTCAAGCTCGCGTGCAGCGAGTGAATCAATATCTTTTAGTTTATTACGCAGTGTCTTTATATTTTCACGTTGTTTAGCAATACCCGTTTCGGTTGTTTCATCGGCATTAAGAAGTGAAGAAACCAAGTCAGCGCTAATATCACCTTTCAGTTGTTGTAAGAGTTCATGTGCATATTCCGCTTGCTTATTAATAGCAAGACGCATACCGAGGCCAAATTCCGCGTTGTCTTCAAATAACGAATTTGACCATGCCGGGCCACGACCTTCATGATTTTTTGCCCAGGGTGTAGTGGGTAAGTTACCACCATAGATAGAAGAACAACCGGTGGCGTTTGCCACGATCATTCGATCGCCAAATAACTGGCTGGCAAGTTTTACATACGGCGTTTCACCGCAGCCTACGCATGCACCCGAAAATTCAAATAGTGGTTGCAAGATTTGTGAACCTTTTATGGTACCGGTTTTAACTGCCGTGCGGTCATATTCAGGTAAGGTTAAAAAGTAATCCCAGTTTTGTTTTTCCTGTTGTCGAAGTTCGGGCGTGTAGGGCACCATATTTAATGCTTTATGACTGGCATTTGTTTTATCTCTAATAGGACAAATATCGACACACAATCCACATCCGGTACAATCTTCAGGTGCCACCTGGTAACTCATGCGCAGCCCCGGTGCAAAATCTTTTCCTTTAACTGGCATCGACTTAAATGTATCTGATGCGTCTTTTAATAATGATTCATCAAAGACTTTACTGCGAATTACACCGTGTGGACACACCAGCGGACATTTACCACATTGGGTACACAGGTTTTCATCGATTACCGGAATTTCCAGCCCGATATTGCGTTTTTCATAGGCGGCAGTGCCTAATGGATAAGTGCCATCATCTGGTAACAAACTCACCGGTATTTGATCGCCACGACCTGCAATAATTTCGCCGGTAACGTTTTTTACAAAATTAGGTGCACTGTCAGCGATATGATCGGTTAAATCAAACGTTGCGTTTATTTTATTTGGAATTACTACTTTATGTAAATTTGCCAGTGTTTCATCAATGGCTTTAAAGTTGAGTTCAACCAGGCGCTTACCTTTACGGCCATAGGTTTCTTGCACGGCATCTTTAATGGCTTTAATTGCAACGTCAGGAGGTAATACACCAGAGATAGAAAAGAAACAGGTCTGCATAATGGTATTAATGCGTTTATCCATGCCGGTTTTTGTTGCAATTTCATAAGCATCAATACAATAAACACGAATATGTTTATCGATGATTTGTTGTTGCATGTTTTTTGGCAGGCTGCTCCATACCTTGTCGGCAGCTAATGAGGAATTTAATAAGAATACCGCGTTCTCAGCGGCCTTATCCAGCATGGGGTAACGTTCGAGAAACACGGGTTGATGACAGGCAACAAAATTGGCATCACCATTTTCAATTAAATAGGTTGAGTGAATCGGTTTATCACCAAAACGTAAATGTGACACGGTAACCGCGCCTGACTTTTTAGAATCATATACAAAATAGCCCTGTGCATATTTGTCAGTTGATTCACCAATGATTTTTATGCTGTTTTTATTTGCACCAACAGTACCATCACTTCCCAGGCCGTAGAAAATTGCCTGGAACGTCGAGTTATGTGCATCAGTACGGAAAGTGTCATCCCATTCAAGACTGCTATGTGTAACATCATCATGAATGCCAATGGTAAAATGATTTTTAGGTTGTTCCTTTTCGAGCTCATCAAAAACGGCCTTCACCATCGCCGGTGTAAATTCTTTTGATGACAAGCCATAGCGGCCACCAATCACTGTGGGCATTTGTTTAAAGTGGTGATTGCTATGACGACTTGCAATGTTGTCTTGTGCCAACGCGGTAATGATATCTTTATAGAGTGGTTCACCATCAGCACCAGGTTCTTTGGTTCGATCAAGTACAGCAATGGATAAAGTTGTTTTGGGTAACGCGTTAAGTAACGCATTGGCGTCAAAAGGGCGGAACAAACGAACCTTGATAAGTCCTGTTTTATTTCCCTGTGAATTAAGATAGTTAACGGTTTCCTCTGTGGTCTCAACACCTGATCCCATTAAGATAATCACTTTGTCGGCATCATCAGCGCCGAAGTAATCAAACAGGTGATAGCTGCGACCGGTCAGTTCAGAAAATTTATCCATGCATGTTTGTACAATTGCGGGCATGGCTAAATAATAAGAATTGACAGTTTCACGTGCCTGGAAATATACATCAGGATTTTGAGAGGTACCACGGATAACAGGATGTTCGGGTGATAATGCACGTGCACGATGCGCGGTTACCAGTTCATTGTTAATCATTTTTCTAATGACATCAGTTTCGATTGCCTGGATCTTGGCGACTTCATGTGAGGTGCGAAAACCGTCAAAAAAATGCACGATAGGGATACGTGATTCTAAGGTGGCAGCTTGTGCTATGAGTGACATATCCAGAACTTCTTGTGGCGAAGCAGAAGCAAGAAAGGAATAGCCAGTACTGCGTGCTGCCATGACATCACTATGATCACCAAAAATGGAAAGTGCCTGGGCAGCAATTGAACGGGCTGCTACATGAAACACGGTAGGCGAGAGTTCGCCCGCTATTTTGAACATATTCGGGATCATGAGTAACAATCCCTGTGAAGCGGTAAACGTTGTGCTTAAAGCACCTGTTTGTAATGCACCATGAATGGTTCCGGCCGCGCCAGCTTCACTTTGCATTTCAATAATACGCGGTACGGTTCCCCACAGGTTCGGTCGCTTTCGCGATGACCACTCATCTGCCCATTCGCCCATAGGTGATGCCGGCGTAATAGGATAGATGGCGATGACTTCATTGGTCATGTGTGCAATTTCGGCAGCGGCCTGGTTGCCATCAATGGTCAGAGTCTTTGATTGTTTCACTTACTCCTCCTAAACCGGCATAAAAATACCGTACCACTTATGTCTTATAAAGAATGAGTTACTGATTTTTTTTATAAAATTCCATTTTCAGTATAGTTCAGCTTTCTTGTAGTAATTTGATCTATATCATCAATTCGTTTTCTTAGTTGTTTGATGAAATTGTATTTCAATAAAAACAGGCATAAAAAAACCGGTAATTAATACCGGTTTTTTATTTTTATGTGTTGCTATGATTTAGCTGGCTAGCTGACGCAAAACATAGTGCAGGATACCACCGTTACGCATATAGATGATTTCCTGCGGTGTATCGATACGAACTTTTGCAGTAAAAGTAATATCACCGTTATCACCCGAGGCGACAACATTCACTTCTTTAGCTTCACCATTATTTAAGCCTGTAATAGAGAACACTTCATGGCCTGTTAAGCCAAGACTCTCTGCTGTATCACCATCATTAAACTGTAATGGTACGATACCCATACAAACAAGGTTAGTACGATGAATACGCTCATAACTTTCAGCGATGACGGCTTTAACACCTAGCAGGCGTGGACCTTTAGCTGCCCAGTCACGTGACGAACCTGAACCGTATTCTTTACCCGCGATAACAATACTTGCAACACCGTCTTTTTGATATTGCATCGCAGCTTCGTAGATTGAAGTTTGTTTACCTTCTGGTAATTGTAAAGTGATACCACCTTCAGTACCGGGAGCCAGCAAGTTCCGTAAACGAATATTGGCAAAGGTACCACGCATCATCACTTCATGGTTACCACGACGAGAACCGTACGAGTTAAAGTCAGACGCATTAACACCATTATCCAGCAGGTATTGTCCTGCAGGACTGTCTTGTTTAATCGCGCCTGCGGGTGAAATATGATCGGTTGTTACCGAGTCGCCTAATAACGCAAGTACGCGTGCGCCGGTGATATCTTCAACCGTTCCTGCTTCTTTACTCATACCCGTGAAGTAAGGTGGGTTTTGTACGTAGGTTGAATCATTTTGCCAGTCGAATAATTGACCTTCAGGTGAAGCGAGGTTTGCCCAACGCTCATTACCGGCAAATACATCCTGGTAAGAACTGGTGAACTGTTCTCGTGTTACATTTGCGATAACAACATCCTGAATTTCATGTTGAGTTGGCCAGATGTCTTTCAGGTAAACATCGTTGCCGTCTTTATCTTTGCCCAGTGAATCATTTTGTAAATCAATGTTCATGGTACCCGCAATCGCGTAAGCAACAACCAGGGGTGGTGACGCCAGGTAGTTCATGCGGACTTCAGCATGGACACGACCTTCAAAGTTACGGTTACCGGATAAAACTGATGTTACGGTTAAGTCACCATCCGCAATGGCTTTACTCACTTCGACAGGTAAGGGGCCCGAGTTACCAATACAGGTAGTACAACCGTAACCCACAACATTAAAACCGAGAGCATCAAGGTCATCCATTAAACCTGCGTGTTCTAAATAATCTGATACCACGCGAGAACCAGGACCAAGCGAAGTCTTAACCCAGGGTTTAACATTTAAACCCTTTTCACGTGCTTTACGTGCAACTAGACCTGCACCGAGCATAACCGAAGGGTTAGAGGTATTGGTACATGATGTAATCGCTGCTATAACAACGGCACCATCTTTAATCTCAACATCCTGACCATTAATTGAAGTTGATGAGGTACCTGTGCTGGAAGATTTACGTTCTTCTTTTAATGTTTTTAATGCATCAGTGAACATAGGTTGTGACTTGTTCAGAGGTACACGATCTTGTGGTCGCTTAGGTCCAGAGATACTGGGCTCAACCGTTGAGATGTCAAGTTTTACAGTTGAGCTAAATTTTGCAACAGGCGTTTCTTTGGTACGGAAGAATCCTTGTGCTTTTGCATAGGCTTCAACTACGGCAATCGAGTCTTCATCACGACCTGATAAACGTAAGTAGTTAATCGTTTCTTCATCAATCGGGAATATGCCACATGTTGCACCGTATTCAGGTGCCATGTTGGCAAGTGTTGCACGATCGGCTAACGGTAAACTGTCCAGGCCTTCACCATAGAACTCAACAAACTTACCCACAACACCATGCTTACGTAACATTTCAACTACCATTAATACCAGGTCAGTCGCAGTAGTGCCTTCTGGTAATTGGCCGGTTAATTCAAACCCCACTACTTGTGGAATTAACATTGATATAGGCTGACCGAGCATTGCCGCTTCAGCTTCGATACCACCTACACCCCAGCCGAGAACACCAAGGCCATTAATCATCGTGGTATGAGAATCGGTTCCGACTAAAGAGTCAGGGTAAACTTGTAATACACCGTCATTGGTTTGAGTGAAAACAGTACGCGCCAGGTATTCAAGATTAACCTGGTGAACAATACCTGTTTCAGGTGGAACAACTTTAAAGTTTGAAAAGGCTTTTTGTCCCCATTTCAAAAATGCATAACGTTCCTGGTTACGTTGATACTCAAGCGCTTCGTTTTCTTCGAACGCTGACTTGTTACCAAACTTATCAACTTGAACCGAATGATCAATAACCAGTTCAGCAGGTTGTAATGGATTAATTTTGTCCGGGTTGCCACCAAGATTTTTCATCGCATCACGCATCGCGGCTAAATCTACAACGGCAGGTACGCCAGTGAAATCCTGCATTAATACACGGGCAGGGCGAAAGGCAATTTCCTGGCTCGGTTCAGCTTGAGGATCCCAGCTGGCTAAAGCTTCAATATCTTCTTTATTAACAGTTAAGTTATCTTCAAAACGTAACAGGTTCTCGAGTAACACTTTCATTGAGAAGGGGAGATTTTCGCTGCCTTTAATTGCATCAAGACGGTAGTACTCATAGTCTTTGCCATTTACGCTTAAGACATCGCGAGAATTGAAACTGTTACTCATATTACTTCCTCGTAAAATTAGGTTGTATACGTAACCTATTGATTTTATTGGTAATTAATTCTTTTTCGTGCTGAAAAGCACGCTATTATAGCGTGAAATTGGTTTTTATGCGCGGCCCTTTGAACCTAAAAGGTAAATCTGAATTTTGTACTTATTTAGTAAGTTAATTTTTTGAAATGATGGATATGATTATTTTATTAAGTGTTGAAATGGTATCTGCAGGAAATTCATTTGAAATTTTCTCTTCAACTATTGCCACTTCTTTTTTGGCTAATTCTAAACGTCTTAAACCAGACTCTGTTAGTCGCATATAAAATGAACGTTTGTCTTTTGGGTTTTTTATACTTTCTACGATGTCTGCCTTTAACAGGTCGTTGGTCAGTACACTCATGGTTGCACGAGTCACATTAAGATAGCGACTCAAATCAGAGACCGTTATTTTCCCTGATTTTTCTAAAAACAACATTGCCCGAAATTGAGGGATACGTAAACCAGAATACATTAATGCTAAGTTTAATTTTTTCTCAAAAATCTGTGTTGCTTCCAGTAGTTGAATAACGTGTAAAGATTCCATTTTTCGCCTGTTTATTATTAATAGTTAGTTAGGCTAACAATCAAAAAACCATTTCACTATCATAACTTATTTTAATAGTCTTAATACAAGTTATCGATAACACACAATAAATTTATTACATAAATATAAGAAAACTTTTAGGGGAATCAGTATGAACGCTGCAATTAAAAACGCAACATTAGATAATATTTCATTAGTGGATAAGATCTCAGATCTCGAATCCCAATTGCAATCTATGGAAAAAAGATTACCTGAAGACAAGGTATCCATCATTGTTTTATCTGGAGATTTTGATAAAGCCATGGCTGCATTTATGATGGCAAATGGTGCGGTAGGTATGGGTATGGAAGTTACTATGTTTTTTACTTTCTGGGGATGTTCAGTTATTAAAAAAGGGAGAAAACTTAAAGGTAAAAAATTTACTCATAAGCTTGTTAACCTGATGTTACCTGCTAACAGTAAAGCATTGCCACCTTCTAAAATGTCATTTGGTGGTTTTGGACGTAAAATGTTTAACTATATGATGAAAGGGCAAATGAATACTCTTGAAGAACAAATTGAAATTGCTGTTGAATCAGGTGTTAAATTTCAAATATGTTCACCATCATTAGGTACAATGGGTTTTGATGATGATGAATGGTTGGTGCCAGTTGATGTCTGTGGTGTTGCCGCAATGTATGAAGTAGCGCTGAATGCGAGGACAGCATATTTTATTTCATAACTAAATGCTCTTTATAAAATGCAGGCAGTAAGCTTTATTGTCTGCATTTTAAATAGTATCGATCTTTTTAAGAAAATTTTCTGCTTCTTTAATGTAACGATTTCGCTGAAAAAGAATATGCCAGCGACGTCCACCGAGTTGTTGCCATAGCACTGCGCTTCGAATACCGGCCAGGAGTACAGCCCTGATTTTATTTGAAATGGTTGTATTAGTGAGATAAT
Source organism: Gammaproteobacteria bacterium (assembly GCA_029880425.1). Classification (GTDB taxonomy): domain Bacteria; phylum Pseudomonadota; class Gammaproteobacteria; order UBA6429; family Thiohalophilaceae; genus JAGLTQ01. The sequence goes on along the minus strand of JAOUOK010000028.1, from coordinate 600 downwards.
GTTGTTCACCATTCACCATAATACGTGGTCCCAGTTCGCTAATAGTCCGACTATAAAGATCAGCAATATTGGCAATGACATTCTCGTGTGTAATGGAAAAATGTTCAGATTGCCTGGTGGCTAATTCTACTCCGCTGGATAACGTTTCAAGCATTTGTGTATTCTTTATTAGGCGTCTTTCAAGAAATAACATACCAACAACGTATCGAGCAATATCAATATTACGAAAATCAGTATTTTTTCCAAGCTGGTAAATCATGGTTTGGAAACCCAGTAATAAATTTTCAATACTGCCAAATACCTGGACAGCCTCATCAGGATCAGTAGTAAAGATACTTTCAATACTGATGCGTAAATCATCATCAGTGATAGTGCCTTCATTGGCTAATGTATTTGTTAATGCCGCGGCACGAAAGACGCCAGCAAGAGCAAGTGTTCGTTGTTTAAATTGATCCATTATTATTTCTTTATTTAATTAGCTGATTTCATTAGTCGGCGTTAGCTATTCGTGGTGTACTTGATATGCGTGGTGTATTAGAAATTATAGTGCCGCCACCCAGGCACTCCTCACCATCATAGAAGACGATAGCCTGTCCGGGT
>JAOUOK010000027.1 GCA_029880425.1 Gammaproteobacteria bacterium | reverse complement strand
TATACTCAATTTTAATTTGATTTCTTTTTGCAGGGATTAAGGATATAAAAATGAAATTGAAACTGAATATACTATTTGTTTTATTAAGCCTGGTTGGATTTAATCACGTTGCATTTGCAGGTGAAGAGAGCAAACAAGCATTAGTGATTATTAAGGATTTTAAATTTATTCCCGAGGAAATTACCATAAAACGGGGGCAAAAAATTCGCTGGGAAAACCGTGAGAAGCGTCAATACCATAGTGTCTGGTTTGAAGCGCTGGGAGAGGAAGAACCGGAAGAGTATATGTTCCCTGACGATGAGACCTTTGCTTATACGCGTGAATTCAAAAAGACCGGCACTTATCCTTACCGCTGTGGACCCCACCCTAAGATGACAGGAACAGTGCGTGTTATTGATTAAATCCCAGCATGTAAAGACATTTAAATTTATGTTTAAGTGCACGTTTACCGCGATACCCATTCTCTTATTTTCAAGCCTTGTGTTTGCACAGGATGTCCTGGCCCTGGATTCATCCAGGCATGCTCAGCAACTTTTCCAGTTACATTGCGCTGAGTGCCATGGTCAACATCGCCTGGGCGCTATCGGTCCCGCGTTATTGCCTACAAACCTGAAACGGCTGCGTAAACCTGTCGCGGTAAAAACGATTCAAAATGGCCGTCCGGGTACACCGATGCCCGCGTTCAAGGAGAAGCTAACACAGGCCGAGATTGAGTTACTGGCGGAATTTATTTATCGCCCCTTAGCGAAAATCCCTGCCTGGGGATTGCCACAGATCAAGGCTAGTCACGTTATTCTGAACAGGGTGAAAAGCCATCTGCCAGAGCCTGTTTTTAAGGTAAAAGATGCATTAAACCTGTTTATGGTTGTTGAACAGGCTGATCATCATATCTCGATTATTGATGGTGATACTTTTGAACCGAGACACCGTTTTAAAACACGCTTTTCACTTTATGGGGGTGTTAAATTCTCTCCTGGTGGACGCTATGCGTATTATGCTTCGCGTGATGGCTGGATCAGTAAATATGATATCTATTCGTTAAAGCCTGTTGCAGAAATACGCGCAGGTATTAATACCCGTAACCTCACCATTTCTGGAGATGGTCGTTACCTGCTGGTGGCAAATTATTTACCGCATAGCATGGTGTTGCTCGATACCCGGGATTTAGCGCCAATTAAGTACTACGCTGTGAAAACCATCGAAGGTAAATCTTCACGGGTCAGTGCAGTATATACCTCGGCTGTGCGTAACAGCTTTTTTGCCGCGCTAAAAGATATCCCGGAGCTGTGGGAGATCTCCTATGCTGATGAACCCCCGCACGGCTTTGGTATGTGGATGCATGATTACAGAACTGATTCCGGTGAAAACACCAGGCCGGTTCCGTTTCCGGTTAAACGTTACAAGGTGAGCGAATTCCTTGATAATTTTTATATTGATCAAGAGGGTATATCAATTTTTGGGATGAACAAAAAAATGAAGGGCCAGGTGCTGGATACAGATGTTAGCAAGGTCATCAGTGGTGACATCGATTTACCGGGTTTCCCGCATTTTGGTGCGGCGTTGAAACAGGTTTATAAGGGAAATGATGTCCTGGTTGTGCCGAATATGAGAAAAGGCATTGTTACTGTACTCGATGCAGATTCGTGGAAAGTGCTAAAGAATATCAAAACCCTGGGCCCGGGCTTTTTTATGCGGACGCACAACAACTCGCCCTATATATGGATTGATGTTTTTTTTGGAGCGAACAAGGATGCCATGCATGTAATTGATAAGTCGAGCCTGGAAATTGTGAAAACCTTGCGCCCGGCTAAGGGAAAAAAATCGGCTCATGTCGAGTTTAGTCGTGATGGCCAGTACGCGCTGGTGAGCGTATGGGATAAAGAGGGGAGTTTAGTTATTTATAATACGAAAACCCTGCAAGAAGTAAAACGCATACCGATGAAAAACCCTGCGGGAAAATACAATATCTACAACCGGCTTCACTGATCCTGTTCACCGTGGTGTTACTTGGGCGGTAAGAGCGCGTTACGTAAATCAGACGTAATTCGGTGCGTATTGTGGCAGCGGGCGCATACCTTTACCGCGAGTGTACCCATGAGTTCCTGGCTGGGTTTCACCTGCCACTGCTTTATATTTTCTTCAAGTGAGGCCAGTTTCTGTTTGGTGGCTTTTCCAAGAATACGTTCACGCGGGTAAGGATCATCCTTATGACAGTTGTTGCAACTGTTGCCAAGGTTGTCGAGTTGTTCGGCCAGCTGATGACGCGCTTCTATAGCAGTTTTTTTCTGCCCGTCTTTTAGGGCAATAAGCGTCCGGTTGAGCGATTTTGATAAGGCTTTCATATTGTCATTAAAACTATGGGAGCTGCCATCAGCCTTTTTAATTTTAATATTGTCGTAGCCAGGAGAACGGTAAATGGCGGTGACAACTGGTTGGTAAGCCTGGTGACAATCCTTACAGGTGCGGGATATCATTTTTAGCGTCCTGTTGATACGCAGGTAGTCACCTTTTTTAGCAAACATTTCGAGCTCGGGGATGAGTCGGGGTTTAATCTCTTTTTCCCACTCGGGGACCATATCCGCAATTTTGTTATAGTCTTTATCTAGTTGCTTGATCCATTTTTTAAGCTGGGTCGGATCTTTTTGCTGGCTATATTCTTCAATAGCCTGCATTTGGCGCCGCAGTTTAAACATGGTGTGCAACCAGACCTGGCGCTTATTTGCAGGTTTATACCATTTCTCAAGCGATGCTGGGGGTGTTGCAAGTTTAATGGGCGGCTCTGCTACAGCTGAGCCGGACATTATTGAAAAAAACAGGGGCGTGCACAGTAAAACAGGGATAAATTTCATATTATCGCTGACCTAGTTAACAGGGAATGACAGGATAGGAATGGTGTTATTTTACACCCTTTCCAATAAGAAACTCACTGTATTGCTTATCCGTACCATTTATGTGATTAATCAACCAGTTCTTGAGATAGGAAATTGCATTGCTCATCGCCGTTTCCTGGTCACGTTGATATTCTGCGAGGACTCTTTCGACTTCACTGACCATATTTTTATGCTGTTCTTTATGGGCTTCAAATTCAGGATAATCATTGTCTTCCATTAAGCTTTCTTCGTAAGCAAAATGCGTACGGGTGTAATCAACCAGTTCATCCAGCGCTTCACGTTCAAACTGTTCCCCGGTGGAGTGATCGACTGCGGTTTGTAAATGGTTAATGAGCATCAGTAATTTCTTATGTTGATTATCAATAGACTCAATACCAACGCTGTACTCTTCTTTCCACTCAACATATTGTTTTGAAGATGCTTTGTTGTAGAGAATGATAACGGCAACAAGGCTGATAATTAAAATCCATGTAATTGGGCTTGATGGATCTGCCAACAATCCAAGAATTACACCAGTGACCAGGGTCAGGATAATAAATGCAAGGACGAACATAAATGTTTTTGAATTCATGGAAAAATCTCTTTAAATAAATATACGTTAATAATGATTGACTAATATTCTAATACACTAAATTGTTGGTGTTTTTGTTGTTTCATCAATACTATTCATCATATCCTTGTTGTAGGATTTTGTCACAGCAACTGACTATTCTCTCACTATTGATATTTTACAGATGCTACTTTGTATTTGGTTGACCTATATCAAGGTCTCATCTCTATATAAGTAATAATTTTACCATACTGAAAAAGGAGCATCATTTTTCATCTATCCTGAATTAATAATGGATCTATCACATTTCACCCATTCATGATATTTGTAAAAAACGGAATATAATTAAATTGTTATTTGCACAGTTTAATTGCCGGTTAAGTATAAGTTAAATATAGTACCGTCAATTTCAAGTTAAGCTGAAAAATACAGTGTTGAGGTCATAGCAATGAGTCAGACAAGTAAAGTATACCTGGTAGGCACGGGGCCTGGTGATCCAGATCTATTGACTGTCAAAGCATTACGCTTAATCCAGACGGCTGACGTGGTTATTTATGACCGCCTTGTGTCAGATGCGATTCTTGAACAAATTCCCACCGGTGTGAGTAAAATTTATGTTGGTAAGAAAACAGGTAACCATACTTTGCCACAAGAAGAGATCAATCACTTATTGTTAAATCTCGCTGAAAGTAAGCGTACCGTTGTTCGTTTAAAAGGTGGTGACCCCTTTATTTTTGGACGTGGAAGTGAAGAAGCACTTTTGCTTGCCCAAAATAATATTAAGTTTGAGATTGTTCCTGGTATTACCGCAGCATCGGCCTGTACGACATATGCCGGTATTCCCTTAACTCATCGAGGCCTCGCCCAGGGGGTACAGATTGTGACTGGCCATAGCCAGGCAGATAAACCGCTGGAGCTGGACTGGGAAGTATTAGCTGATGCCAATAAAACTGTTGTAATTTACATGGGTTTTGCAAATCGTGAACTTATTAGTCGTAAGTTAATTGAAGCCGGGCTGGATAAAAATACACCGGCAGCAGCCATCCAAAATGGCACAACGGCACAGCAAACACGTGTTATAACAACCCTTGGGAAATTGACTGAAGATACTTCAATGTTACAGGCGCCGGTTATTTTTGTTATTGGTAAAGTGGTAACGCTAGCTGAGCAGCTGGACTGGTTTGAAATTGAAAATGCAGTAGAAAGTGATTTTATTGATGATGAAAAATCATTACATGGTTAAGTGAATGCAGAAAACTTTAAAGACTTTTTTTTTAACATTTACATTTTCTTTATTTATTATCAGCTCTGTAAATGCGCAGGCTGAAGCACTAACCCAGGAAAGAAAGGCAGAATTAAAAAACTTACTGATTCAGGATTGTGGTTCATGTCATGGTATGACGCTGAAAGGTGGGTTAGGTCCGGCATTAACTCCAGATGTCTTAAAAAATAAAGCACGCCAAATGATTGAAGTAACAATTACATTTGGGCGGCCCGGTACGCCAATGCCACCATGGGGAAAAATTTTAACCAAACAAGAAATTGACTGGATAGTGAATACTTTATATGCCGGTGTTAAGAGTGAATAAGATAAGAACATTTTTCATCCCTGTAATTGCCCTGTTAGCTTTAAATGGTTGTACCACTTTACGTGGTACAGGTGATCTTGGTGTTGTGATAGAACGTGCCAGTGGAAGTGTGCAGGTTGTAAATACGACTCAACGTACATTACTTAAGCAGGTGAAAGGTTTAGGTGATTTATCACATGCCTCGATTGTGTATTCACGTGACGCCCGTTATGCCTACATCTTTGGCCGCGATGGTGGTTTAACTAAAGTTGATATTTTAAAGGGTGAAATCAGTAAACGTGTTATCCAGTCAGGTAATAGTATAGGTGGTGCCATTTCACAAGATGGCAAGCTTGTAGCGGTTTCAAATTACACCCCGGGTGGTGTAAAGGTTTTTAATGCCGATACACTGGAACTGGTTGATAACATTCCCGCGGTATATGGGGCAGACAATAAACAGTCAAAAACAGTAGGGCTGGTCGATGCACCGGGACAGCGTTTTGTTTTTTCACTTTATGATGCAGCTGAAATCTGGTTAGTGGATTATAGTTCGGGTAAAGCCAAAATTACCAAGTATAAAGATATCGGCCTGCAACCCTATGATGGCTTAATCACACCGAATGGACGTTATTACATAGCCGGTTTGTTTGGTGAAGATGGCCTGGCCTTGCTCGATTTATGGCATCCTGAAAAAGGCGTAAAACGTATTTTAAAAGATTATGGCCGTGGTACTAAAAAAATGCCGGTTTATAAAATGCCACATTTAGAAGGCTGGGCCATGACCGATGATTATGCCTTTTTCCCGGCCGTTGGGCGCAATGAAGTCTTGGTAATGGACAGGCGTAACTGGAAACAGGTCAGAAAAATTCCTGTGCATGGGCAGCCAGTATTCGTAATGGCTCGCCCTGATGGCAGGCAAGTTTGGGTTAATTTTGCTTACCCAAGAAATGATACGTTACAGGTAATCGATACTGTTAATTTAAAAATTGTTAAAACCTTAAAACCCGGTAAGGCCGTGTTACATATGGAGTTTACTCCGCGTGGGGAACATATCTGGGTTTCTGCACGTGATGCGGGAACCGTAACCGTATACGGTACGGACTCATTTGAAGTGCTGACAACACTGCCGCTGCTTAAACCGAGTGGTATCTTTTTTACAAACCGCGCCCACCAAATTGGCCTATAGTGATGAACCTGAATACTGAAGAGAGCTTAAGTAAGCGGCAATTAAATAGCCTTGAAAAGCATTTACTCAATGATTTTCAACATGGCTTTCCTTTAGTTTCCCGCCCATATAAAAAAATTGCTGATGAGCTTGGTACCACGGAAGAAACAGTAATTGATACCTTAAACCGGCTGCAACAAACGGGTTATGTTAGCCGGGTTGGTGCAGTATTTCGTGCTAACAGCATCGGGGCCAGTACACTTGCCGCGATGGCCTTACCTGAAGAAGAGTTAGAACAGGTTGCCGAGCTGGTAAATGAATACAGTGAAGTGAACCATAATTATCAGCGTGAACATCATTATAATTTATGGTTTGTCTTAACGGCGAGTGATGAACATACTTTAAACGCAATTCTTGATGATATTGAGCATCGTACCGGCCACGCAGTGATGTATTTACCTATGATCGAGGATTTCCACATTGATTTAGGGTTTGATTTGGACTTTGATTCAGGGTATTAATCTATGGATATGAAAGTTAAATACCGTCTGCCATCTTTACCCAAACAAGCGGAGCTTGATGAGGTTGATCAAGCTTTAATAACCCTGATCCAGAGGGGATTACCGCTTAGCCCTACACCATACGCGGATATTGGAAAAAAACTTGAACTGGATGAAACTGAAGTCATGCAGCGTATCCAGAAACTCAAGGATGATAATGTTATTAAACGTTTTGGTGTTGTGGTTCGTCATCATGAGCTGGGTTACAAGGCGAATGCAATGACAGTGTGGAATATTCCTGATGAGCGGGTAACTGAACTCGGTGCCTGCATGGGGCAATTTGATTTTGTTACCTTATGTTATCGTCGTCCCCGTCGTTTACCCGAGTGGCCATATAATTTATTTACCATGATTCATGGCAAAGATCGTGAAGATGTTTTGGCTAATATCGAACAGTTAGCAAAGCGTTGTAACCTTGAGCCGGCCGAACACAAGGTTCTTTTCAGTACTCGCCGTTTTAAACAACGTGGTGCAATCTACCGTTAACAGGTATTAGCTGGAATACATGAATACCCTCGATCGTAAAATCATTAACCTGTTACAAAAAGGTTTTCCTTTATCTGAACAACCCTACCTGGAAGTCGCAGAACAACTGGGCATTGAAGAAAGCGAATTAATTCATCGACTGGCTGATTTACTTGAGAAAAAAACATTGTCCCGCTTTGGTCCGATGTATGATGCTCAAAAGTTAGGTGGTGCATTTAGCCTGGTTGCGATTAATGTGCCGGAGGAAGAGTACGACAGGGTCACTGAGATCGTAAATAGTTTTTCAGAAGTTGCACATAATTACAGAAGAGATCATGATTTGAATATGTGGTTCGTATTAGCGACTGATACACCAGAAAAAATACATGCAGTGAACAGCCAGATTGAAAAGATGACGGGACTGAAAGTTTATAATATGCCTAAGCTTGATGAATATTATATCGGGCTTAACTTACCGGTTTAGTCATGATGAGTGAAGCAGTAAAACAGGATCAAGCTGGTATGGAAAATAAAATTGTACTTGATGAATTGGATCGAAAAATTGTTGAACTGACACAGTCTGGTTTGCCCCTGGTGTCACGCCCGTATGATGATATTTCAGAACAGCTGGGTATAGACCCCAGTGAAGTCATTTCGCGAATGAAAAGAATGCTGGACAGTGGTGTCATTCGCCGTATTGCCGCGGTACCTAACCATTATGCCCTGGGTTATAAAGCCAACGGTATGACCGTTTGGGATGTGCCCGATGATAAGGTCAACGAGCTGGGTCAAAAAGTTGGTCAACTTGTATTCGTTAGCCACTGTTATCACCGTCCCCGTTTTTTGCCCGAGTGGCCGTACAACCTGTTTGCCATGGTGCATGCACATAATCGTGATGATGCCAGGCTACTGGTGGATAAAATTGCTGAAGTAATAGGTTCAGATGATCGCGGCCATGATATTCTGTTTAGTACCCAGATATTAAAGAAAACCGGTTTACGTTTTAACCAGTAGCATAACCTTGAAATAAATTTAATCTAGTATTTCAGGGAAAGGATAATATTTCCCATTGTTGAACTATGGCGGGTAAAAAATGCGGGTTCAAATGAAAAAATTAACATTGTCTATGAACATAGCTAGGCAAATGAAACCAGGCAACTATAATTTGATGCTTAAAAACTTAATAAATGCAGTGAGTGATAAAAATGTTTCGTATTAGCCAATATATGCGTGAGTTAAATTCACCCACACCTCTGGGTGAAAAACGCAATCCTCCAGGCCCGGTGGTGATCTGGAATTTAATTCGTCGTTGTAACCTGACCTGTAAACATTGTTATTCCATATCTGCAGATAAAGATTTTCCTGGTGAGCTTTCTACAGAGCAGGTCTTTGCAGTAATGGATGATTTAAAAGCATTCCATGTACCGGTTTTGATTCTATCGGGGGGGGAACCATTATTACGCCCTGATATTTTTGAAATATCTAAACGTGCCAAGGATATGGGGTTTTATGTTGGACTCTCAACTAATGGCACCATGATAGATGAATCAAATATCGATGATATTGCCAGTATTGGTTATGACTATGTGGGTATTAGTATAGATGGTATCCGTGAAACGCATGATAAGTTCCGCCGTCTCGAAGGTGCATATGATTTATCAATGAAAGGGATTCGTCTCTGTCGTGAAGCCGGCATCAAGGTGGGGATGCGTTTTACCTTAACTATGGATAACGCGCATGAGCTACCCGAGTTATTAAATATCATGGAACAGGAACAGATCGATAAGTTTTATCTTTCACATTTAAACTACGCAGGCCGTGGTAACAAGAATCGTAAAGATGATGTGGTACATCAATTGACGCGTAACGCGATGGACCTGTTGTTTGATACTTGCTGGAAGCATGTTGAAGAAGGACGCGAGCGTGAGTTTGTTACCGGGAATAATGATGCTGATGGGGTTTATCTTTTGTACTGGATTGAAAAAAACTTTCCTGAAATGTTAGAACATATGCGTGCCAAACTTGCGCAATGGGGAGGTAACTCTTCGGGGGTTAACATTTCTAATATTGATAACCTGGGTAATGTTCACCCTGATACATTCTGGTGGGACTATAACCTGGGTAATGTAAAAGAACGCAAGTTTTCTGAGATCTGGCAGGATCGCAGTGATCCATTAATGGATGGCTTAAAATCTAATCCACGCCCGTTGAAAGGCCGTTGTGGCGAATGCCAGTACCTGGATGTTTGTGGTGGTAATACACGTGTGCGTGCTTACCAGTTGACGAAAGATTTCTGGGCAGAAGATCCCGCCTGTTATCTTGATGATGACGAAATTGGGGTAGAACAAAGTGGTGAACGTTTACAGGTAACACCTTGGTCAAGGGAAAAACCAAACAAGGGCGCAGCCTGATTTTTTACGCGAGATAAATTTATCCAAATGAAAAAGCTTATTACCGCGAGTGCTCTCGCCCTGTTAACTAACCTTGTTTACGCAGCAACCGATCAAACCCCGGATTTATACCAACTGCATTGTGCCAGTTGTCATGGTGAAAATCGCCTGGGTGGAATGGGACCAGCTTTACTTCCCGAGAATTTAAAACGGTTACGGAAAAACAAGGCAAGCAAGGTCATTGCAAACGGTCGTGCCGCGACCCAGATGCCTGCGTTTGCCGATAAGCTTGGTAAAAAAGATATCCAGTCTTTGGTCGATTATGTTTATACGCCGTTAGCGAAAATTCCCGAATGGGGAATGAGCGAAATAAAAAAATCGCACCTTACACATTTCAGTGCAGCTAGCTTATCTGATAAACCGGTATTTGAAGCCGACATGATGAATTTGTTTATCGTA
>JAOUOK010000389.1 GCA_029880425.1 Gammaproteobacteria bacterium | reverse complement strand
GTTTATGGTATTGCGACCGAAACATCTATCGGTAGACTTTTCATGGCAGGAATTATTCCTGGCCTGATGTTGACTGCTTTATTTATGATTTGGTCTTTGTACTATGCGAAGCGTAATGGTTATCATTTTAAGATTGGTGATACCGGTTATTCATGGAAAGAAAAATTTGAAATTCTTCCTAAAATAATACCGTTCTTACTTATTATTGTTTTAATTCTTTATGCATTATACGGGGGTATTGCGACACCTTCTGAAGCGGCAGGTGTGGGTGCATTTGTTTGTATTGCCCTGGTTGTTATCATTTATAAGATGTGGAACCTGCGTGAGCACTGGGAAATATTAAAGAGTGCGATGCGTGAGTCTGTGATGATCCTGATGATCATCGGAACAGCCGCCTTGTTTAGCTACATGATGTCAAGTTTGTATATTACTCAATCATTGGCAGAATGGATTGCAACTCTGGATGTTAATCCTTGGGTATTATTGTTAAGTATCAATGTATTTCTCATTGTGGCGGGATTATTTTTGCCACCGGTAGCGGTGATTATCATGACCGCGCCTACACTGCTGCCGATGATTGAAATGATTGGTTTTGATCCTATCTGGTTTGGTGTCATGCTGACCTTGAATATGGAAATTGGTTTAATCACACCGCCTGTTGGTTTAAATCTCTATGTCATTAACAGTATTGCACCGGACGTGAAACTACCGACAATCTTGTGGGGTGCATTACCATTTATGGTTTGTATGCTGATTGGTATTGTACTTCTGATAATGTTCCCGGGTCTGGCGACATGGTTACCAGATTATATGATGGGTACAGCGCAATATTAAATTTTAATAAGGTATAACCCATCATGGATGTTTTATTTTTAGTTGCCAGTGGTGCTGTGGCAGGGATATTTGCCGGCCTGCTTGGAATAGGTGGTGGTATTATTATTGTACCAGTGCTGGCCATGGTTTTCACTTCACAAGGTGTAAGTATTGATGTTCTTATGCACGTTGCGATTGGAACATCGCTGGCAACAATCGTTATTACTTCTTTATCTTCTATTCGCGCACACCATAAACATAAGGCTATAGACTGGAGTGTTGTTCGTGTAATGGCTGTAGGTGTGTTTGTAGGCGGTTTAATTGGTGCTGCAGTTGCAAAACAGATACCGGGTGAAGAACTAAAACTAATTTTCTCCATTTTTATGTTTTTAATCGCTGCGCAAATGTACTTTGGCAATACAACCAAAGCTCATCGTACTTTACCGAAGAAGCCAGGTATGTTGCTGGCAGCAACAAGTATAGGTACTGTTTCATCATTGATGGGCGTTGGTGGTGGTTCTATGTCAGTTCCTTTTCTTACCTGGTGTAATGTAACTATAAGAAATGCAGTAGCAACGTCGTCAGCTATTGGCTTTCCTATTGCGGTTAGCGGTACGATCGGATTTATTATGATGGGTTGGTCAGTGCCGGATCGTCCAGTAATGAGTCTTGGTTATGTAAATTTCCCTGCTTTTATAAGTATTGTTATTGCCAGCGTACTCTCTGCACCACTAGGTGCATGGATAGCGCATCGAATTTCACCGGTCATTCTTAAAAGGGTGTTTGCTGGTTTCCTGGTTATTCTTGGGATCAGGATGTTAATGACGTTATAGTTTTATTAAAATATAGCCGAGCGCAATATAATCATTAATAGTTGCCGGACCTGCTGCAGTCACATCAACATACTCCGGGAACTCTTCTTCACCTACATTCTTCCAGCTGGCATAGGTGCCGCATACATGCAGTGGAATTTGTTCATCATTAACAAGTTGCTGGGTAAGGGAATGTACCTTTTTAAATTTTTTATTATTGCTGCGTTTTAAAGCAAACTGTTCATCACCATGGGTGACGATAGCAATTTCCAGTTTAGGAAATTTAGCGCGAAGTATTTTTATATACTTTTGGGTTTGTGGTAATGCCCACTTAAGGCTGTTTTTACTGCCCGTGACAATTTCAAATACCACGCCGGCAGGGGCCTCCTGCAGGGAAAGAATATTATTAACTTGTTGACTTGAACCAGAAGCAAAGCTTGTGGCTGTGAATAACAGGGTTGAGAATACAATAATCAGGGTAAGTGTTAATTTATTCAGCATTTTTGTATCCTTTAAAGTTAATCTCTCCCAAATTATTTGATGACTTGTTTAACCCCCGGTCATCGACATAAAGCGAACCAGTTTCTGAGGGTTTTCGCTAAATTCGTGCTTTTCTGGTTTTAAGTTAATCGCATTTTTAATATGCTGTTTTAACTCTTCATCAGAAATGCCTGAGCGCATTAAGTCACGTAACGGGTAACTGTCATTTTGACCAAGACAAAGGTATAAGGTTCCATCATGGGAGAGCCTGACCCGGTTACAGGTGTCACAGAAGTGTTGTGACAATGGTGTAATATAGCCAATACGTAGTTCTGTACCTTCAACTCGCACATAACGCGCAGGGCCACCACCGTTCATATTAGCTTTAATTAAAGTGTATTTTTTAGCCAGGCGATCGTGAATTTCACTTAGCGGTATATACTGCTGGCTGGCTTCCCGCCCGGTATTGCCCATCGGCATGGTTTCAATAAAACGAAGAGTGAAATCGTGATCGATGCAAAACTGCACCATATCTTCGACTTCATCGTCATTCACACCGCGC
>JAOUOK010000388.1 GCA_029880425.1 Gammaproteobacteria bacterium | reverse complement strand
CGTACCAACATATCGGTAATTTCCAGCGCCTGCTCACCCGTGTCCGGCTGTGAAACAAGTAACTCATCCACATCAACACCGAGTTTTGCCGCATATTGCGGATCAAGTGCATGTTCCGCATCCACAAACGCCGCTGTACCACCGAGTTTCTGCATTTCAGCAACCACATGTAACGTTAATGTTGTTTTGCCTGATGATTCCGGGCCGTAGATTTCAACCACGCGGCCGCGGGGTAATCCCCCTACTCCCAACGCAATGTCTAACCCCAGTGAACCGGTTGAGACAACATCGATATCACGAATAACACTGCCATCCCCCATTTTCATTACCGAGCCTTTCCCAAATTGTTTTTCAATCTGGCCTAAAGCGGCTGCCAATGCTTTTTTCTTATCGCTACTCATATCAGACATTTCTCTTCTCCCGTTGGGTATTCATCAATTGTTCTTTTACGTTATGGAAGGTTGGCATTTATTAACGGCATAAACGGCTGCTTCGCTACCTCTCCCCCTACATCATGGTTCGTACTTTAGTTTGTATAATTTTAGATGTCAATACTTTTTACCACCTAAGCATAAAATACCATATAATATTTTTTATGAGATCATTTTTTATACCATGTATACTGTGTGGGTAAATAATACGAGGAGAGCGGCATTGGCGGTGGATCAATCAGTAAACGGGATAAAGCGCGCAACCCAACAGCGTTTGCAATATATCGAGCTCATGGCTTATTACACCGGGGTAGTCACCCGAAGTGATGTGGCAAAGGCCTTTGGTATTTCAGATGCGGCCGCCACCAAGGATTTAAAGTTTTATGGGCAAATCGCGCCAGACAACTTGCTCTACAAGCATAATGTGTTCGGTTTTGTGCCCAGCAAACAGTTTTCCGAGATTTTTACCGATCTCGAACCCCGCCACGTTTTACCAATGATGGCAGCAAACCTGCCCTTTTTAGGCGAGCGCGTTGAACAGAACCTTTTATATGGTATTCACACCGAACAACTTCCCTTACCGCAGCGGCTCCCAGCTAAAGAAATACTGGCGCAAATCATTCGTGCCAGTAAACAAAAGACTAAGCTTCGTATCATCTATAGCTCATTATCAGATCGTGATAATAGTGCTGCACGTATTATTGAACCGCACTCACTCATTAACACCGGGCTACGCTGGCATGTGCGTGCTTACTGTGAAGATTCATTTGATTTCAGGGATTTTGTTTTATCACGGGTACAAGAAGCACAGCAACTCAGTGATGCCGCGGAATCCAATCCGGAATATGATGATGACTGGATGGAATTAATCAATTTACAACTCTCACCGCATCCACAGTTAAGTGATAAAAAACGTAAAATCCTGATGACGGATTATGCGGCAAGTAATGATGTGATTGAATTTACCGTGCGTCGGGCCTTGTTGGGTTATGTCCTGCAACGCTTATCGGTTGATACAACGGAAGACCATTCGCTTAACCCGAACGCCTACCAGCTTGTGGTGATGAACCGTGAAGAAATAGAGCCTTTTGCCGGCTGGGCTTTTTTATAAAAAATCCCAGCGTTTTAATACGACGTACTCTACCCCTTGTGCCGATGATTTTGATTCCACCAGGCAAAACTGATTGACCTGCCAGGGTATAGCTTGAGTTCGCATTTTTGCCGGTGCTTGTTTTGCTTTCCTAACTAAGCTGACATGTGGCAAATAGTCCCGTGTTTCAGGCGTGTAGCCACAAACTTGAATCGCATGCTGAAGATCAAAAGCCAGTTGTTTAAGTGGTTCCGGTATCACCGCAGGTGCCAGCCAGGCGACTTTAGGTTTAGGCCAATAACCGCATAGCGACAAGGTTACCTCAAATGGCGTGCTTTTAACTTTGAGTGCTTGTGCTTCAAGGCAAGCCTGCATCACGGCATCCGAAGCACCAAAATACGCCAGGGTGATATGCCAGTTTGAGGGTTTAAGTATGTTTCCTTTACAGCCGGTAAAATAAGGCATGGCCTGCTGCTGTATAGCCTGAACGACCTTTTCATCCGGCCATAAAGCAAAAAATAAACGTTTGCTTTGCTTTGATTCAGAAAGTGAGGAAGAGGACTGATTCACTTCAATTTAATAAATTCAACTAATTCATTTAATGCAAAAAACACGGCTTGTTCCCTGACAGCATTACGATCACCGGCAAAGATCTTTTCTTTAGCGTTCAATATCTTATTTGCGTTATTCTCGTTTACTGCCCAGGCAAACCAAACCAGTCCAACAGGCTTTTCCTTTGTTCCACCACCGGGACCGGCAATACCACTAATCGATAAACTATAATCCGCATCACTATTGTTCAGTACACCCAAAGCCATTTCTTGTACCGTTTGCTGACTGA
The DNA here is from genome assembly GCA_029880425.1 of Gammaproteobacteria bacterium. Classification (GTDB taxonomy): domain Bacteria; phylum Pseudomonadota; class Gammaproteobacteria; order UBA6429; family Thiohalophilaceae; genus JAGLTQ01. The sequence goes on along the minus strand of JAOUOK010000388.1, from coordinate 306 downwards.
CCGCACCATAGTGTTGCAGTGTAGAATCGGCCACCCCTAACATTTCATGTTTAGCTTTATTTGAATAAGTGACAAATCCGCGGTCAAACCACTCAGAACTACCGCTTAAGTCTGTTAAAACTTTCGCTATCCAGCCACCGGTGCAGGATTCTGCGACAGCGATTTTTTCCTGCTGTTTCAGCAGCAATTCGGCTAGTTGTTCAACAATGATGGAGATATCTGGATGTGTCATCGCGACCTTATTTTGAAACCATAATTTATAGTATATATACTGATTAAATATAATTTAATAATAAAGATGGAAAG
>JAOUOK010000026.1 GCA_029880425.1 Gammaproteobacteria bacterium | reverse complement strand
CTTGCAGTAACCATAATCACCGGATTCAATTCTTGAAAGTGCTGCAGTAATATTTCTAAGCACTGCTTCATGACGATGTTTTGTTTCCTGGCTCATAGCCTGTCCCTGCAATGCATCCATTCTGGACAATCGCCCAACTTTGCTTTGATCAAGTTCAACTGTTTTAGCCGATTCACTTTCTGCGGCAACGGTGCTGGTCAAAAGCTCGCGTTCTTTTAACAGGGCCTGTTTAAATTGTTCAACCTGTTCCGAGGTTAATTCAGTCATAAATTTTTATTTGCGGCTTAAAGATCAAGCCACTCCACCAGGTAATAAATATATTGACCTTCCGATGATTTAGAAGGTCCCAGTACACGGGCAGGATACTGCTTACTATCCGGGTTAGATTTTTCAATCGCCTCGTCTTTAGATGTCACAATTTCAACACAGCCCTTGGGAAATCGGTTACGGCTACGTTTGGGGACATAAACAATAGCAAACTGTTCTTCAGATACTTTAGTATAAGGATCAGGGGGGACAAAACCACGCATAAGCTTAACCCACCTTTTCCATATTCTTAACAAAAACAAGTTTACCACCACAATCCCTGCACAGGTAATGTCCGATGCCACGTAACACCTTGTTATGACGACGACTGGTCAGCTCGTAATCTTGACAGCCACAGCGGTACATATATTTTTGATAATTTCGTAGCGGCACCCCGCCCAGATCATAACTTGCTGTCCGCTTTGCTGCGACACCGAATTGCTGCATTACCGATTTCCATTCATGGCCATGCGGCCGGATATTACCTAATCCGTAAAGGATATCTGTTACATAATGTGCAACTTCATGAGGAATGGTTTCATTAAAATTATCCTCAAAATATTTTGCAAAAATATAAGGGTTGTAACGAATCACTCTTTGCCCTGCTTTAACCCGGTACATACCCGCCGCTTTTCCGGATAAATCAAATAACACCGGGATTTGCTTAAATTCACGATTATAATAATTCGTTGCACTTTCAAGAAAGTGCTTAGTCTGTTCTATTACACGTTCCTGAAGAGAAGTCGAAATAGGCTTAATGAGATTATTGGGTTCCTGCATAAGGCATAGTTTACACCAAGCCTCTTGCAGGGAGAACGTAATATCATTTTTTATAATGTCGAAGCAGGTGACTTAAATACATGCGTGTTTAGGCCAGTCATCTGCCTGTATTGTTTCCTGGTAGGCATGCCAGGTTGCATGACCAATCAGTGGAATCAGTACGATGAATCCTAATAATGCCGTCGCAAAGCCAACCGATACAATAAAGACAATGAGACTACCCCAGAAAAGTGATACGGCCTTGTTTCGCAGTACCGCATTGATACTTGTAATAATTGCCGTTATTACATCAACTTTTCTATCCATGAGCATAGGCAGTGAAAAGGCACTAAAACAAAATATTATGGCTGAAAAAATTGCACCTTCAACGGTACCCGCTGCAAAGAAGGGAAGATATTGTATCCAGTCAGCCGTGGCCGTCTCGGGATATAAAATATGCGTCATCGTTGCCGCCCTCGCCCAGATGAGAAAAATCACACTTAAAATGACAGCAAAAATAAGTTCATTGCCAAGGTGACGCTTCCCTTCACTCAGACAATATCCCAGTACAGGCTCCTTACCCGATTGAAGTTGGCAACTTATTGAGTACAGCCCGATCGCGAGAACAGGTCCTAAAAGGAGGAAGCCCGATAAAATACTCATTAACAAGCCGATCCCACCATAAAGCCAGATCAACAAGCTAAAAACATAACTTAACGCAACAATAAAAGCACCGTAAGTTAAGCTTTGTTTCGGTGCTTTTTTTATATCTTCCCAGCCTAATAGCAACCAGTTAATCGGTGCGGTTATTTTCAGTTTTTTACACGGAGCAACAAATGGTAACTTGTCAGTATTCACTTGTTTATCAGCAGTCGACATACTTCTCCCCTTTGTAATATTAGTACATTCTTCATTAGTAATTTATTTTGTAATTTTTATTATATGTCTCAGTGGTATTACACCTTATTCTTCAAAATAGATTATTTCAAGGTTATGTTTTTAATAATGGCATAATTTCACTTTTTATAAAGATTTTATAAATCGATTCAAAGTCGTTGTATAGGATGAAATACTTTTTATAAAGCCATCATTGTGCCCCCCCTTTATTTGTAAAAATTGTTTTTCCCCGGTGGCAGCAGTGAATAATTTATTACCCAGGTTAAAAGGTATAATTTCATCATCCGGACTATGAATCATTAATAAAGGTACCGTTACTTTATTGATTTTAGCTACAGAATCAAATGAATAGCGTAAGTAGATGAGATGAGAAAGAATAGGAAAAATCACACCTGCCATATCTTTTACTGAGCTAAAGGTAGATTCCAGGATAACTGCACCGGCCTTAACACGTGAAGCAAGGTCAACCGCCACAGCACCGCCTAAGGAACGACCAAAAATAATAATATTTTCTGCTTTAAACTTTTTATCATTGATTAAATACTTCCATGCAGCATCCGCCGATTGGTATAAACCCTGTTCAGAAGGCCTTCCATCACTTTCACCATAGCCTGGATAGTCTATTATTAACACGTTCAATTTTAACTGGTGAAAAACAGAAACCGAGCTGGCTCGGTGAGAGATGTTGCCTCCGTTACCATGAAAAAATAAGACGGTTTTATTTGCTTCAGCCTGGGGAATATACCAGGCAGATACCGTTGTATTATCTTTTAATGGCAGGCGTAATGATTCAAATGAGAGACCCCAGTCTTTCGGGGTCGATTCAATATTTTTTAACGGGAAAAAGATCATCCCTGCTTGATTAAGATAGAAAAAAATATTAATAAATAATAAAAAAACAGCAAGTGTCGTTAAAGCCGAAACAAGGGTTTTAACTAATTTACCTTGCATGTTTTAATTTTTTCGCTAAATGTTTTTTTATCAGGTGGGAAACTGCAATAAAACCAAAAGTACCGGTAACAAACGCGGCTGCGCCATAACCAAAACGGCAATCGAGGGAAACACCATGTATACCGGGTTTTTGATGACTGACACTGCCATCTTCTTTTGGGTAGAGTTGTTGCTGGCTGGAAAAAACACAATCAATGGCAAAACGTCTCTTGGGATTTTTGCTGAAGTTATATTGTTCACGTAAAGTAGAGCGTACTTTTGCTGCCAGTGCATCATTATAGGTTTTGCTTAAATCAACCACCTTAATAACAGAGGGATCGGTTAAGCCACCTGCACCACCTGTGGTAATAACCGGGATCTTGTTGCGTTTGCAGTGATAAATTAATCCAGCTTTAAACTTAATACTATCAATCGCATCAACAACATAATCATACTCCGTAGAAATATAATCCGGCATATTATCAAGTGTAAGGAAATCATCAATTATTGTAACTTCACATTCATGATTTATTTCTTTTACGCGCTGCGCCATTACACTGCATTTTTTCTGTTCTAGCGTACCGGATAAAGTATGAATTTGCCGGTTAATATTGGATTTGGCAATCGTGTCATAATCAACAAGGGTAATCTTACCCACGGCAGAGCGTGCCAGCGCTTCGACCACCCATGAGCCCACACCCCCAATGCCGACAACACAGACATGCATGGCACGTAAATGTGTGTAAGCTTCTGAACCATAAAGCCGGGCAATACCGGCAAAGGCATCTTCAGTACTGGTTTGAACGTTGTTATTCATAATCGCTAAAATTTATAACCGCGTTTGCATTGAGTGATGTTTGTTGTGCAATCACATTAATATCTTCATTACGAATTTCAGCCAGTGCAGCTAATGATTCTGTAATATATTCCGGGCTGTTACGTTCACCACGATGAGATTCTACCACCATATCCGGGGCATCGGTCTCCAGTACTATCGCTTCTAATGGTAAAGATTTGGCCAGTTGATGTATCTTACTGGCATTCTTGTAAGTTAAGGTGCCACCAAAACCCAGTTTAAATCCCAAATCAATATATTGCCGCGCCTGCTGTTGGCTACCGTTGAAGGCATGGCTGAAACCACCTTTAACTTTAATTTTTTTCAATAACTGTAACACCTGGTCATGCGCTTTACGTACATGCAGGATGACAGGTAAGTCGTATTTTTTCGCCAGCTTTAATTGCGCTTCAAAAAAATGAAGTTGTAACTGCTGATCCAAATTTTTTAAATAAAAATCAAGGCCAATTTCACCAATTGCAACCGGGCAAGCACTATTCACCAGCTCTTCTAAACGAAGTAAGTCATCATCATGGTGCTGCTGAATAAAAACAGGATGTAAGCCCAGGGCAGGATAAAGACCTTTTTCTTTCTTACATAACTCAAGCAGCTTACCCCAGCTATTTGAAATTATTGCCGGAACAATAATCCTGGAGATATTATTTTGCCTGCAACGCCTGAGGACCTCGTCACGGTCAGGGTTAAACTCTTCAATATCAAGATGACAATGGGTATCTATAATTTCCATAAAATTAAGTGTAGCTTTAACAGAAATAATAAACCACTCAACAACCTTATCTTACAAAGATGTTTTACTTAATTATTGAACGGAATAAATATCTTGCCAGGTACCTGGAGAGGTAAAACTAGTATTTTTCTATTTGATTTAATTCTTTATTAATGATTGAAATTAACTCAGGCAGCACAACAGGCTTGGTCACGTAATGATCAAAACCTGCTTTTAAACCTTTTTTAATTTCATTTATGCCTGCTGATGCAGTTAAAGCAATAACCGGGATGTTTTTTGTTGCCGCATCCTGCTTAAGCTGCTCCAATACACTAAAACCATCCATGCCAGGTAAATTTATATCCATCAGGATCACATCAAAATTGTATTGATTAATATTTCTCAGAGCATCTTCTGCACAGGACTCAATGGTCAAATTCAGGTTTGGAAAAGTTGCAAAAAAATCTTCAATGACCCTCTGGTTTGATTTATTATCTTCAACATAAAGTACATTATAGACGCCATTTACATTTTCCAGGTTAACATCAACAGCAGCATTTTCAATTTTGCTATCCTGCTTACCAACCGGGCAGTCGATATAAAAAGTTGATCCTTTACCTTTTTTACTTTCAATCGTAATTGAGCCGTCCATCATTTCCATTAATTTTTTGGAAATAGCAAGACCAATACCAACACCTTCGATATCTGTATATTCAGCACCAAGACGGTTAAAAGGTTCAAATATTTTTTCCTGTTCTTCTTCGCTTAATCCTTTACCGGTATCAGAGACATAAATCTGGATATAACCACTGGGTCTTGACTTATAACCAATAGAAACAAGACCATCATCAGTATTATATTTAACCGCATTAGTTAACAAATTAACCAGCACTTCTTTAAGCCGTGTTTCATCAACTTTTAGTATTGTCTTATCAGACTTTTCTATCAGTTTTTGAATAGTAATATTTCTAAAATCCAGCTTATGTTGAACCAGCGAAATACTCTCTTCAATTAACTGGCCTAATAAAACATTAGTGATCGACACAGGCAAACTGCCTTCTTCGATACGTGATAGATCTAAAATATCAGAAATCATTGAAAGCAAGTGATTACCAGCCAACAGAATTTCATCATTATAGGAAGACTGTATTTCATTAAGTTCATTGATTTGCAACAGCTGAGAAAAACCAAGAATTGCATTCATGGGTGTACGCAACTCATGGCTCATACGACTTAAAAACTGGGATTTACTAATATTTGCTTTTTCTGCTTCTTCTTTCGCTTTCGTGAGTAATGCTTCTGCTTTAACCCGTTCTGCATTTTCAATTTCTAGTAGGCTTATAGCATCCTGTAATTGGTTAGTTCTCGATTCAATAATGGCTTCCAGTTCTTCATCATAATTTGCGTATTCTTTTTTTACCTTGTTAAGTAATTTTTGCTCAACTTTAATTTGACAGGTAACGTCAATAAGCTGCAATAACAATCCCGCATCATTACCATCATTATCCTTAACTACGGTTAAACTCCAGTCCCAGTAACTTACCCCTTTTTCAGGTTCCTCAACATTTTCAAATTCCCTGGCCTTCGTTTCATAGGCCTTACCAGTCCTGACAACCTGGTCAAAGATACGTTTATTTTCAGCATTGGGATAAAGTTCAAAATGATTTTTACCTGTAAAGTAGTCGACAGGTTTACTATTTGCAGCGGCATAACCCTGGTTTACATGGATAAAATTATATTTTAAATCCATGTAAGCGATAGGAGTGAGACTTTTCTCAAATAAAAGTTTTAAAAGCGAATTGTCGACAATTGTCATAGCTGACATGCAAGTTCCTGAAAACTTAATAAAATAATTTTAGACTTATTCTAGTTATAATAAATACTTAAAAATACATACTTTATAATAGACTAAGTATAATTATACAAGGCTAAACAAAGGAACATATTGCAGATAAAATTACCTGACATTTTTAGTTAAGTTTATTTTTTAAGATTAGCAAATGCCTGAGCCATTGCATTATTAGTTACTGCTGAAGTTTTATTAACCTGGCGATTAGAATTTTTCTTACCTTGGTGCACTCTATCCACCGAATTATCTTTAGGTTTTCCAGCTTTTCTTTCGAGCTCTTCAGTTAATCGCATAGAAAGAGCAATACGGCTACGTTTAACATCAACCTCCATCACTTTCACTTTAACCACTTCACCGGTTTTAACCACATCACGAGGGTCTTTAACAAACTTATCAGCAATGACAGAGATATGTACCAGGCCATCCTGGTGTACACCAATATCAACAAAGGCACCAAAGTTAGTCACATTCGTCACTACACCTTCGAGTATCATACCTTCTTTTAAGTCGCTGACTTTTTCAATTCCGTCTTTAAATGTCGCGGTTTTAAATTCTGGTCGCGGATCACGTCCCGGCTTTTCAAGTTCCTTAATAATGTCGCGAACAGTCGGCTCACCAAAGCCTTCCATGGTGTAATCATTTGCTGCAAGTGATGATAAAAATGATCGATCACCGATCACTTTATTCATCTCGATGTTATTTTTTTCTAAAATATTTTTAACCACCGGGTAAGCTTCTGGGTGAACCGACGAGGCATCAAGCGGGTTATCACCATCTGATATTTTTAAGAAACCTGCAGCCTGTTCAAAAACTTTTGGCCCTAAACGTGAGACCTTTAAAATTTCATCACGGTTTTTAAACGCTCCATGTTGCTCACGGTAAGCAACAATGTTCTCGGCAATACTTTCACTTAAACCAGCCACCTGTTTTAACAACGGTGCGGAAGCCATGTTCACTTCAACACCTACCGCGTTTACACAGTCTTCAACCACGGCTTCGAGTTTTCTGGCCAGGCGATGCTGGTTGACGTCATGCTGGTACTGCCCAACACCGATTGCCTTGGGATCGATTTTGACTAACTCGGCTAAGGGATCCTGTAAACGCCGCGCAATTGAAACCGCGCCACGAAAAGTTACATCCAGGTCCGGAAATTCTTTCGCCGCAAGTTCAGAAGCGGAGTAAACCGATGCACCGGCTTCACTCACCACTAAACTGGTTAAACGACACTCAGGGTGTTTTTTTATTAACTCGTTAACCAGTTTATCGGTTTCACGAGAGGCAGTACCATTACCAATACTGACTAAGTCAACATTATGTTTTTTGGCTAATGCCGCCAGCACCGCGATGGATTGATCCCATTGGTTTTTTGGTGCATGCGGATAAATAACCGCGGTATCAACCAGTTTACCGGTGTCATTAACCACAACCACTTTAACACCGGTACGTAAACCCGGGTCTAAACCCAGGGTGGTACGTGCGCCGGCTGGAGCAGCTAATAACAAGTCACGCATGTTCTCACCGAAAACACGAATCGCTTCTTCTTCTGCCGCTTCACGTAACCTGAGGTTAAGTTCTGACTCAAGTTGCATGGAGATTTTCACCCGCCATGCCCAGCGTGCACTTTCCAGTAACCATTTGTCCGCGGCTCTATCTTTTTGTGAAAGTGAAAATGCTTTTGCCACCAGGCTATCACACAGTCCCATTTCTAACGGTGACTCAAGATCATCCTGCCCAGGCACGGATAACTTCACCCGTAACACACCTTCATTGCGTCCACGGAACAAAGCCAGTGCACGATGCGACGGAATTTTATTAATCGCTTCAGCAAATTCAAAGTAATCTTTAAACTTGCTGCCATTTTGCTGTTGCCCATCAATCACGCTAGACGTGAGTTCACCTTTATCCCAGCAGGTATCACGCAACTCACCTAACAGGTCAGCATTTTCAGCGGCTCTTTCCATAAAGATTTGTCGTGCACCATCAAGCACCGCATCTGTATCAGCAAAGCCGGCATCGATATTAATATACTCATTGGCTGCTGCTTCCGGCGCCAGTGAAGGATCATCGAGTAAGGTATCCAGCAGAGGCTCAATCCCGGCTTCACGGGCAATTTGTGCCTTAGTTCTGCGCTTTGGTTTATACGGCGCATAGAGATCTTCTAAACGTGTTTTTGTATCCGCATCTAAAATCGATTTTTTTAAATCATCGGTTAACTTGCCCTGCTCTTCGATGGTTTTTAACACTGTCACACGGCGGTCTTCAAGTTCACGTAAATAATACAAACGCTCTTCCAGGGTACGCAGCTGAGTATCATCCAGTCCACCGGTGACTTCTTTACGGTAACGGGAAATAAAAGGAACGGTTGAACCTTCATCAATCAGGGCAATCGTGGCTTCAACCTGCACGAGTTTAACTCCAAGTTCACTGGCGATATTTTGTTCGATATTCATATGAGATTTCGACTTCTTTATTTAGCGGGTATTTGAGAAATTAGTGTGTGGTTATTCTAGCAAAAGCTAAATTCAAAACCAGACTTGTATTTTAGAAATACTTCAGTTTAACAACAGGTTTATTTTTAACCACAGAGAACGCAAAGGTACCCGGAGGAAAAAATGCGGACATTTAGAGCATAATTATCATAACCACTTGTCCCGTAATCCAGGCTCAAAATGCTTTTTTCAGTATTCTTAAGCGTATTTGTTTTTCAATTTCAATTACGGAAAACATTATTAGGCCAACAGCTATAATCAATAAGCCATCCAGAAAAGCAACCGCTTCTGTTTCAAATACACTTTGAAACCATGGCACATAAGTAATAGTAAACTGCCCGATGGTAACCGCAATGACTGAAATCCATATAACACGGGTTCCACATATTGCTTTCCATGTTAACGATGAGCCATACATATTTCGGATAAAGAAAAGATGAAATATTTCCAGTACAACCAGCGTATTCAAGGCCATGGTACGCGCCAGAATTTCTGAATAACCCTGTAAAATGGCATATTCATAGATACTAAATACACCGGCCAGAAACAGGCCAGCGACCAGAACAATATGCCACATAAGACCACCACTTAGCAGAGCTTCTTTGCGAGACCTGGGTGGCCGTTTCATTGTGTTTTCTTCTGTCGGTTCAAAGGCCAATGCGATACCAAGCGTCACTGCAGTTATCATATTGATCCACAATATTTGAATTGGCGTGATTGGCAGGCTCAACCCAAGGCTTAAAGCGAGGATAATAGTCATTGCCTCACCGGCATTGGTTGGTAATGTCCAACTGATTACTTTTTTTATGTTGTCGTATACTGTTCGACCCTCGCGCACAGCAGCAACAATTGAAGCAAAATTATCATCAGCCAGTACGATTTCAGACGCCTCTTTCGCTGCTTCGCTGCCACTTTTCCCCATGGCAATGCCGACACCGGCACGTTTAAGCGCGGGGGCATCATTAACACCATCACCAGTCATTGCCACCGTCATGCCATTCTCTTGTAATGCCATGACGAGACGTAATTTATGTTCAGGGCTAGTGCGTGCAAAGATTCCCGTATTACGTACAATAGATTCGAGTTCTGCATCATCCAGTTTATCCAGCTCCGTGCCGGTTAATACTTTGTCAGTATTTTGCAGTCCAAGTTGTTTGCCAATAGCAACTGCAGTAATAGCATGATCGCCGGTAATCATTTTGACATCAATGCCAGCATCATGGCACCTGGTAATCGCTTCAATTGCTTCCTGCCGTGGTGGGTCGATTAAACCAGCCAGGCCCAGCAATACCA
>JAOUOK010000387.1 GCA_029880425.1 Gammaproteobacteria bacterium | reverse complement strand
AGAGTCGATTGATAGTTCACTCCCATTTTACATAGGGGAATTGCCTTTCTATCAACGGGTATTTGCTACTGCGCTGGCCAATTCCTTAAAACAATCCATGGTGTTAAGTGGAATACAGGGGCTGAGTTTTGCCCAGGCTCAAAAATGCTTATCTGCGAATGTTTAATCTCCATTATGACTTCGCTTTAATCTGAAATATAATAGAAATCTTGTGGGGAATTCCCGCCTTTTTAACTTATTAGCGAGTTTAATAATGTCCAGTTCGAAAATTTACTACACCCTTACTGATGAAGCGCCTGCATTAGCGACCCAGTCATTTTTGCCTATTGTTCAGGCCTTTACCAGGGCGGCAGATATTGATGTTGAAACACGTGACATCTCACTTGCTTCACGCATTTTAGCGAATTTTCCGGAAAATCTGAGCGATGAACAAAAAGAAGCTGATGCCCTGACCGAACTGGGTGAACTGGCTAAAACACCTGATGCTAATATTATTAAACTTCCCAATATCAGTGCCTCTTTACCGCAATTGAAAGCCGCAATTAAGGAGTTAAAGTCAAAGGGGTATGATATTCCAGATTATCCCGAAGAGCCTGCTACTGATGCTGAAAAGGAGATAAAAGCACGTTATGCCAAGGTATTAGGGAGTGCAGTAAACCCGGTTTTGCGTGAAGGTAACTCTGATCGTCGCGTCGCAGGTCCGGTTAAAGAATATGCCCAAAAACATCCACATTCGATGGGTGAGTGGAGTAAAGATTCACAGTCTCACGTGGCTTCAATGCCTGATGGTGACTTTTATTCAACAGAACAATCTGCGGTTATCGAATCAGCCGGTGATGTGAAAATTAAACTGCTTGCAGATGATGGCCAAGTGACCGTCTTAAAAGAGAAAACCCCAGTCTTAGTCGGTGAGATTATTGATGCATCGGTAATGAGTGTGAATGCCTTATGTGATTATTTTGAAGCCGCGATGCACGATGCCAAAGAAGAAGGTGTTTTACTCTCCTTGCATATGAAAGCCACCATGATGAAAGTCTCTGATCCCATTATTTTCGGTCACGCAGTTAATGTGTATTTCAGTGATGTATTTGAAAAACATGCTGCGACGTTTGAAAAACTGGGTGTTGATACCCGTAATGGTCTCGGTGACGTATACACAAAAATCAGTGAGCTTTCAGAAGCTAAGCGTAAAGAAATTGAAGCAGATATCGCAGCGGTTTACCTGGCCCGTCCAGAACTTGCGATGGTAAATTCAGATAAAGGTATTACAAATCTGCATGTACCGAGTGATGTGATTATCGATGCGTCTATGCCCGCGGCTATACGCGCTGGTGGCAAGATGTGGGGTAAAGATGGCCAGTTACATGATACCAAGGCATTAATTCCTGATCGTAACTACGCCGGTATTTACCAGGCTACTATAGATTTCTGTATAGAAAATGGTGCATTTGACGTGACCACTATGGGGAATGTCAGCAACGTGGGTTTGATGGCACAAAAAGCAGAAGAATACGGTTCACATGATAAGACATTTGAAATTCCTGCTAACGGTAAAGTACAGGTTACTGATGCCTCCGGCAAAATTTTACTTGAACATAGTGTAGAAAAAGGGGATATCTGGCGTATGTGCCAGACCAAAGATTTACCTGTCCAGGACTGGGTCAAGCTTGCGGTTAATCGTTCACGCTTAACAGGACAGCCCGCGATTTTCTGGTTAGATGATAAACGTGCACATGATGCCAGGCTTATTAATAAAGTTGAACAGTATTTAAAATCTCATGACACTGATGGCCTCGACATCCGTATCATGTCTCCTTTTGATGCCACGTTATATACCCTGGAGCGGGTTAAAGCCGGTGAAAATACTATTTCAGTAACGGGTAACGTATTACGTGATTATTTAACCGATCTGTTTCCTATCCTGGAACTCGGTACCAGTGCCAAGATGCTATCCATCGTTCCATTGCTGGCAGGTGGCGGCCTGTTTGAAACAGGTGCAGGTGGGTCGGCACCAAAACATGTTGAACAAGTGTTAACCGAAAATCATTTACGCTGGGACTCGCTGGGTGAGTTCCTTGCTCTAGCTGTATCGATTGAAGACATGGCACAGAAAACAGGCAGTGACAAAGCGAAAGTAATGGCAGCCGCACTGAATAAGGCAAATAGCCTGTTCTTAAATAATAATAAATCACCTTCACGAAAAGCCGGTGAGCTTGATACACGGGGTAGCCACTTTTACCTAGCGATGTACTGGGCACAGGCATTAGCACAACAAAATAATAACGATGAACTCAAAGCGATGTTTACACACGTGGCGGAGCAGTTAATCAGTAATGAAGCCAGGATAGTTGAAGAGTTAAACGCTGTTCAGGGTAAAGATGTTGATCTTGGTGGTTATTACCGTCCAGACCGGGAACGGGTAGTGAAAGTCATGCGTGCGAGTAATACTTTTAACCAGGTCATCGATAGCTTAAATTAATTGGTGAGGGTGAGAAAGTAAGGGAAATAAATAGTAAAGGCCGGCTCCCCGGCCTTTTTGTTATATGAAATAGTGTAAAAAGTTAATATGGCAAAGAAAAGTAAATCAATTTTTAAAGTCGTTCTTGATAAGGTTTCAAAGTTACCTTTATTTAGTGCTGTTAGAACTACTGCCCACAAAAATATGAAGCCGGGTAAAGACTT
>JAOUOK010000386.1 GCA_029880425.1 Gammaproteobacteria bacterium | reverse complement strand
AGTACAACCGGCAATAGAGTAATAAAACCGGTTAATAACGTTCTGCTTAGAAACTTAAACATGGCATCACCTTTAATGATGTGTTTGTAATATTTATAGTTTTTAGATATTTATTCCATGAAAATAATATCATGACTTAATTAAATAAGTATTAAATAAAATGATATATATAAAAAGTATAGCTAAAATTAAGATAAGTAGTGTATGAGGAAACAGGTCTTTTTAGAAAAGGTTAAATTTTAAAAAAAAAGGACAATGATTTCAGGAGGTGTTTATGAGAATAGTTACTTTTCTGTTAGTGATTCTTCTGACAACATCATGCAGTATGCTGTCACCTCAGGTTGCCGTTACAATTAAAGAACGCCTTGCAGTGGGTTCAGTGCTTAAACTTAACCAGTCAATTGAAATTCCACAAGAGCGTTCTTTTGTTTATATTGCAAAGGGTAAGGTCGCACCGTTTAAGAATTTCAATACGGTTGATATTTATAGTCCTTATTGCATGTTGTACTTAAATCATGAAAACAGGCAGCCACATACCATCATGCCAGACCAGTTCGAAATAACAAAAATTACCGAGTGGGATGGGTATAAAAGTCATAGAAGTCTGTATAAATATGCACGGCTTAATGCTCTACCAGCCGGGATGATTAAAACAAGGCTTGCAACAAGAAGTTTAAACATTAGAAGTGGTACGGATATTATTATGTATGCCACGATATTACGTTTACATTCCAGTAAGCAACCCGAAGTAAAAGAAATAGTTTGTGGGCACTGGGATGAAAAGTCCCTGGTTGAACATCTAACACTCGGTGAGTTGAAAACTGCCCTGGGTGACTTAATAACGATTGAAGCAAAAGTAATTTAATATTTTATTGTTCATTATAGCCCTGAAGTTGTGCCAGGGTGTTTAAGGCAAAACTTGTACCTACCCCATCATAGTAGTTATAAACAAGGTCGGCACCGGCTTTTTTAAGCTGCTTTACTTCTTCATCAAATACAACGGTAGAGGTGATAGTTCCAGTGAACCCGATTCTGCGTAATTGTTTAGTCGAGAATACCTTTGCCGAAATTTCAGGCATGGCTAACATCACGGTATGAACGCGTCCCAGCTGGATGTTACTCCATAAGCCAGGATCTTCTGCATCGGCATAAAGTACACGGCGACTTTTTTGCCTGTGTTGCTCAACTTTTATCGGATCGGAATCGAGCCCGATTACCCGTTCATGCTGTTGCACCAATAAATCATAGGCACCGGTTCCGACACGCCCCATCCCCATCACCATGATATGTGAGTTACCGATGTTTATTGGTTCATCATCCGGGTGACGTTTAACTGACTCAAAGCGATAAAGGAATTTTTCAAACAGGCTATAGATTTCATGTGCATAGCGGTTTAATGGTGCACTCACAGCAAATGATATAGCTACAGCAAGAGCCAGCATGACCATCCATTCATTACTAATCCAGCCATTATTTACACCGATACTGGCAACAATTAATCCAAATTCGCTATAGGTAGCCAGGGTTAAGCTTGTTAAAAACGAAGTCCGTGCCCGCAAACGCAGCATGATAAGGATAAAGAAGAACAGCAGGGCTTTAAGTGGAACAAGGAAATTAATTAATAATGCCTGTTGCAGCATCTCTAAAGTGGGATGACCGATTAAACCAATTTGTAAAAAGAAACCCACCAGTAATATTTCTTTTAAACCCCAGATAGAGTTGGATAGTTCAACGGATCTTTTATGTGTCGCTAACATAATGCCCAGCAGCAATGCACCGAGTTCTGAGCTTAAACCAAAATACTCAAAGCCATGCCCACCGATAACCAGCGCAGCAAGCAGGCCAAAAAGGATAACTAATTCACCATGTCCACTGATATCCAATAAGCGATGGAATAATGGGCGAAGAAATATCAGCCCCAGTAATAAAAAGGCCCAGGGTGATGGCATAACACCATTTCCAACACTGAGAATGGCGACAGCGACAAGGTCCTGCATGATTAAAATACCAATTGCGACACGGCCATGAAATGCACGTAACTCGCGTTTACTTTCCAGTACCTTTGCTGCAACAACGGTACTGGAAAATGACAGGATAATACTGACCATCAGGGAAATTTGAGAGTCCATTTTCAGTACAGTAACCAGTAAAAGGTATAGCAGGCCGACCGTGATTAACATGTGTATCAGTGATCCGGCCAGGACCTCGATACGAACAAGTGATTGCAGTCGTAGCTTGAGCCCTACACTAAATAACAGTAACAAGACGCCAGCATGTGAAACTTCTTTGAGAATTATGTTTGATTCATGCCCCATCGCGCTGAGAATAAAACCAGCAGCGAGGTATCCGACCAGAGGGGGTAAGCCAATTAAGCGGACACCTAATCCAAGTGCAAATGCGAAGCTAAGCCATATGGTTACAGTCAACATATAAGGTCCACTTTGTTAAAGAGGGTTAAATTTAAATAATAGTTTGTAGTTGGGGTATTTTTGTCTGGTTTCTCAGAAAATCATACCTATGACAATAATGATAATGCATTAGAGAATGAATTTCATATGATATATCCTGAATTTATTGAAAGTAAAACATTTTATAGCCGCGATAAATCAAAAACAGAATTTGAACAACTTCCTGCAATTAGTGAAGATTTAAAAATATACAGCTGCTTAGCTGAAAAAAAGCTTT
>JAOUOK010000025.1 GCA_029880425.1 Gammaproteobacteria bacterium | reverse complement strand
ATGCTATGCGTAAGTTATTACTACGTTTTACACACACGCCTTTGTCCGGTGCAGTTACCGGTACTATTACCACTGCTATCTTGCAATCATCCAGTGCGACGACGGTTATCGCAATAGGAATGGTTGGTGCAGGGTTAATGGGATTTGCCGAAGCACTGGGTATTATTTTTGGTGCAAATATTGGCACAACCATAACAGGCTGGTTTGTTGTGCTGCTCGGTTTTAAACTCAAAATCGGATCGGTACTAATGCCGCTGATCCTGGTTGGTGCGTTACTTCGTTTATTCGCCAGGAATTACTGGGCAAGTATAGGTATGGCAGTTGCTGGTTTTGGCCTGGTATTTGTTGGTATCTATTTAATACAGGAAGGAATGGCAGATGTACAAAAGCTGGTAACACCTGAGAATTTTCCTGCAGATACATTTACCGGTCGTATTCAGCTTTTGTTAATGGGGATTCTTTTTTCTGCTGTAACACAATCATCCAGTGCCGGTGTGGCTGTTACTTTAACCGCTCTCTTTACTGGTGTAATTAATTTTCCACAGGCTGCTGCACTTGTTGTTGGTATGGATGTTGGTACCACCGTAACGGCTGCCCTTGCAACCATTGGTGGTACTGTAGGTTCACGCCGCACTGGTTTTTCACACGTGATTTATAATTGTTTTACCGGATTAGGTGCATTATTTTTAATAACGCCTTATGTTCTTTTATGGCAATGGTGGGGGCAGGATGCGCTGGAAAATAATGCCGAAATAGCATTAATTGCTTTTCATACACTTTTTAATACGCTGGGTGTAATAATTGTATTACCACTTACACATAAATTTTCACGGATGATTGAGCGATTAATACCTGAATCAGAACCTTCTTATACGCGTAGTCTCGATAATACTTTATTGCAAGATCCTTCGTTAGCTCTCACGGCAGTGCAATCAACACTAAGAAATGAAGTTGTTGCATTGTTAAAACATATTATTTTCTTAATGGGAGATATGACTAAAGGTCGTGAGAGCAATCTGCTTGAATTAAAGTATGAATTAATTAAAACGCAATCTTATATTGATAATATTGATATGAGTGATAATAAAGCAGAACACCATGATCATTTTATAAAAATTTTTCATGCTATGGACCATATACAGAGATTATATGAACGTTGTTATGAAGATAAAGATAAGCTCCTTGATTTAAACTATATAGAAGATACAGATGCTGACAGAAGAAAGGTTTCAGCTGTATTCTCTGAAGTAGTTAATGATTTACAAAGTAATGACTGGTTTTCTGCAACAGAGCAGGCTAATGAACTTGCCGCTAATATTTCAAATAGGGCAGAACATTTACGGCATTCAATTATGGAACATGTTGCACAAAACCGTATTAGTGCAGCCAGGGGAAATGCGTCATTAGATGCTGTGCGCTGGCTGGACCGTATTAGTGGGCATGTTGCGCGGGTATGCCATTACCTTGCAAATGAAAATAATGATAGGCGTTAATTTGGACCGTGTTTAATTAACATTCCTTATGATGCAGGAAATCCATTTGATTATATCCCTCCTTTATTGATCTTGATCAATTATTCTTGCGAAACGGCACATTATAGTGCCATTTTACCTCTTATCTCAGCCAGAGATTTTAAATACTGCAGGTCATGACATGATTGCTCAAACCCCAAACCTTAAAAATATACTATCTCCATTTAGTCCGGAAAATAACGAGCTTTATGAAAAATGGCGCGATCAAAAACTTGAGAATTATCCGGTAAATATTAGTGATTTAATCGTTGAAGTTATTGACCCCAGGATTTTGAGTCAAGCTGAGCACCAGGCAATGCTTGATGTTTGTCGTAAAACGAATATGGTGATTTATGCAGGTAAAACCGGCTCCGATCCAGATCCTGAAATTCCCCTTTCAATTGGACGACGCTTTGGTGTGCAAAGTCTTGATAATAACTGGTTGGCAAATGACACCGGCTTAACTTCACTCACGGTAGCAACAGAGGGGATTCGTCAGCGTTATATTCCCTATACGAACCAGGCTATAAACTGGCATACAGATGGTTATTACAATAGCAGGCAAAACCAGATTCATTCATTGTTACTTCATGTTGTGCAACGAGCAGCTGAGGGTGGGGAAAATGCCTTAATGGATCATGAAGTTGCCTATATCTTACTTCGTGAAAAGAACCCTGATTATATTCGTGCACTAATGGGCGACAATGTGATGACAATCCCGGCACGAATTGAAGAAGGAACGGTTGCGCGGGCAGAAGAAGCCGGGCCAGTATTTAGTATTTCTCCCGGTGGTGACTTACATATGCGTTACACCATTCGTGTAAACAATGTAATCTGGTCGGATGATCCACTTACCCAGGAAGCGCTAACCTGCCTGAAAGATATTCTTAATAGTGATTCACCGTATATTTATCGTGGTTTATTAGAAGCGGGTATGGGCCTGGTAAGTAATAATGTGTTGCATGATCGGGCAGCTTTTAAAGATAGCGAAGAATATAAACGTCACTTTTATCGTGCACGATATTTTAATCGTCTACAAGGTACCAGCATTTCAGATTCTGTAAGATAATAATATTTGCACTTATTTACCTGCGAAGATTGTTGCTACAGTAAGGTATAAATCAAACTATCAAACTACTATACTGGTATAACAGTTATAGTATTAAAGTCGATGATTTATAAAAAACCTGCTGAATGAAAATAATATATACACTAATTTTAGTGTCACTTAGTACATACGGTAATGCAAATGAAAGTGCCAGGCAAAGTAAACCCATGTGGGAGCTGGGTGTTGGTGTTGGAGGCATAAGTATTCCTCATTATCGTGGCTCCGATCAATATGCAAATTATGTTGTACCTATTCCTTATTTTCGATACAGCGGTAAACGACTTCAGTTTGATAAAGAAGGCGGGCGGTTTTACTTTTATAACAGTGAAAATATAAAGCTTGACATCAGTACTGCATTTGCCTTGCCTGTTGATAGTGATGATAACCGGGCCCGAACGGGAATGGCTAATTTAAGCATGGTGGTTGAGCTTGGCCCAAGAATACAATTCAGCCTTTACCAGTCGGAAGATAAGAATATTCGCCTGCGTTTTGCATTACCGCTTCGCCAGGCCTATGAACTGGGGCAGTTTGAAAGTATCGGCTGGGTTTTTTCACCATACCTGCAACTTCGTTATTTTAATTCAGGTTGGGAAACAGCAGTATCTACAGGACCTGTTTGGGCAACTGAAAAATACCATGATTATTTTTACCAGGTTACACCGCAATATGTCACTGCTAACCGTACACAATATGATGCACAGGCAGGTTATAGTGGCTCACGTGTTACCTTAAGCATAAGTAAACGTTTTGATGACATCTTTTTTGGCCTGTTTGCCAGGTATGATGATTTACACGGTGCGACGTATATTGATAGTCCTCTTGTAAAGCAAAAAGATTCTTTCATGATTGGTATTGCACTATCATGGGTTTTTAAAAAATCTGAAAAACATAGTCAATATATTGTAAATAACGAAGAGTAACTAACGTAAATTTTAAATGTAAGGAGTACATATGTCTTATTCCCCTGAACTGATTGCAGAATTAGAAGTGCTAATGCTGTTTGATTTGTCTTCAACCCAGGAAGGGATCAAAGTGCACAAAACAGCTGAGCCAGAAATTATTGCTGCAGCCAAAAGACTGCACGATAAAGGTTTTGTTACACAAGTTGATGGTGGCTATCTAACCAGCCTGGGCACTGAAGCGGCTGAACATGGTCAAAATCTCTTTACCTTATTAACATCAGGTTAACGAATATAACAGTGTTCAAAAAAAGTACAGTTATTTTCAACCTTAAATTTATTTATGCATTTGTTTTTGTAAGCCTCGCTTGCTGGGCATTGTTTGCATATATCACCACAACAGAAATCATTAAAAACCAGCAAGCTTATGCACATATTATTAATTTAACGGGTAAGCAGCGTATGCTTTCGCAGAAAATTGCGTTAATGGCTAACCAGCATTATGAATCACGCAATAAAGAGGATAAGAAGCATCTTTTCACACTTTACTCACTTATGCAGTCTGACCATGCGTCTATTATAAGTGTATACACAAAGTCTGAAGCAACGAGAGCAGTTTATTTTTCAGGACGTAAACAACTCGATAAGAAAGTTAAACATTATTTTAAACTGGTTAATAAATACCTTGTTGATGAATCCCTTGCATCTCTTTACCAGGTAGAATCCTATGCTTTTTCGTTATTACCACTTCTTGATGAAGCGGTTACTGTTTTTGAAAACGAAAGTCGTGAAAAAACAGATTTTTTGCTGAGTCGTGAACTTTTTATACTCGCGGGGATAATTATAACGCTTATCCTGGAATCGATTTTTATTGTTATCCCGGCAATAAGATACACTAAAATGAATCAGGACAAGCTTAAACAGCTGGTTAGAGAGCGGACGCGTGAACTCGAGGAGCTTTCAGTCACCGATCAACTGACTAATATTTATAACCGGAGAAAAATTGATGAGACGTTGTCTTTTGAGATAGAGCGAGCCAGTCGTAGTAAAGAGTCATTTGGGGTGATTATGGTGGATATTGATAAGTTTAAAAATATCAATGACACTTATGGACATCTAACCGGTGATAATATTTTAAAAAACATCGCAGGCATATTATTCGACAATGTTCGTAAAAGTGATGTGCTGGGTCGCTGGGGAGGGGAGGAGTTCTTAATTGTTGATAGTGAGAGTGATATAGAAAAAATTGCTGAGTTTGCAGAGAAAATGCGTAAGGCTATTGAGCATCATGATTTTCATGAAGTTGGTAAAATGACATGTAGTTTCGGCGTCACACGGTATATAAAAGATGATACTGCATCAAGCCTGGTTATTCGTGCTGATAAAGCCCTGTATATGGCAAAGGAATCTGGAAGGAATTGTGTAAAAGAAATTATTAGCGGATAGTTAATAAACTGTTTTATTCTGTTGCAGGCAGTTGTATTGTTGCTTTAAAACCATTTAATTTTTCTGACTTGCTGAATTCTATAGTCCCGTTATTGTCTTGAATAATATCAGCTGAAATAGCAAGACCAAAGCCATAACCCTCTATTGACTCATCAAGACGAACACCACGCTGTATCAATTCATTCAGAGTCGAAGCATTAGTACCCGGGCCATCGTCTTCAATAATTATTGTTATCTTACTGTTATAATGGAATTCTAAAGAAACTGTTTTTTCTGCCCATTTCCACGCATTATCCATTATGTTTCCCAACAACTCTAGCATGTCTTCACGGTCTATATATATCATGAAATTATCAGGAATATGAGTATTAATGTTTAATACTTTGCCCGGGTACATTGCTGATATTGTTTTGATTAGCATGCTTAAATCGTCATTAATAATGAATGAAGAATTATGTTTTATAGAACCCGCGATACGGGCTTGTTTAAGAATTCTGTCTGTCAGGTGTTGCATGGTTTTAATTTGTTGGGCCAGGTACTCACTTGATTGAGTATCAAGCTTGTGCTTGTTTTGGTCATTAAAATGTTGCAGCAGGGTTAATGGTTTTTTAATTGCATGTGATAAATCACTGAGTGCATCTCTGGAACGTTTTAATCGTTTATAAAGAGCCAAGGAAAGATGGTTAACTTCACCAACAACGGATTTAAGTTCTGCCGGGACTTCGGTGGTTAATTGCTTAATATTTCCTTTTTCCAGCTCACCCAGTTCAATTTGCAATTGTCTTAATGGTTTTAACCCTCCTCGTAAAGTATAAAACTGTAACAGTAATAAACTAAGAAGAATTAACAATGCAGTTACAGAAAAATAATTTTTAAATGCATTAATATCATTCACGACTGGTGTTAAATCTTCTGCAACCATGAGAATGATTTTCTGGCCTTGCTTTGTATATTTAGCGGTGAGAGTAATAAGTGACTGGTTGTCCGGACCAGGCTGGTTTGATTTTATCAATCCAATCTGAGCTTGTTTCTGGAGTTGCAGGTTTTTATCCCATAATGAACGAGAGCGTATGATATTGTTATTGTGATGAATCGTATAATAATGACCGGAAAATGGTCGGTGATAAATTGCGTTAATATATTTTTCGTTAAGAGTTAACCTGTTTTCTTTATTGAAAGAAATGGCGGTTAATAGCGATTCAATATCATGTTCAAGCCGTGTTGTAATATAATTTTCTGACAGTTTCTGGATATTGTAGCTGACGCTAAACCAGAGAGCGGAAAAAACAATAACCAGGCTGATGAACAGGCCGCTAATTAATCTGGACTGGATTGATTTCATTCAGTTTAACTCTTTAAAAACATAGCCCTGACCCCGCCGGGTTTCAATACGATCTTTTCCCAGCATTTTTCTTAAGCGTTTAATATAGGCTTCAATGACATTGCTGTCTTTATCAGAATCCAGGTTATAAAGGTGATCTGTTAAACGTGTTTTAGATAATACACGGCCTGTATTGAGTAGGAAATAACGCAATAAACGAAACTCTGTGCCGGTTAGTTGATGTATTAGTCCGTCATCCGTTGTTACTGTTTGAGTATCCTCATCAAGTGTTAATTGTCCGTTTTTTAATATGTTTCCTGTTGATCGGCTGCTTCGATGGAGTAAGGCTGAAATACGGGCCAGGAGTTCTTCAACATGAAACGGTTTGCCAAGGTAATCATCAGCCCCGGTCTTAAAGCCGTCAACACGTTCCTGCCATGTGTCTCGTGCCGTGAGAATAATAACAGGTAATTTATTATCAGCATTACGCCAGTTTTTTAATACTTCAAGCCCATTACGTTTGGGTAAACCAAGATCGAGAATAGCAATGTCATATATGTTCTCATTACCAAGGTATTCACCCTCGATACCATCCTTAGCAACATCAATGACGTAACCTGCATCTTTAAGCGGTTTTAGTAAGGCGCTGACAAGCTCAGGATCATCTTCGACGAGTAATAAATGCAAACTTAATCCTCTTTTTTAGTTGAAAGGTGTTTACCACTTTTAGCATCAAATTTTAACTCTAAAACAGTACCGTCCTGACGGAGCAACTCGATCTCATAAATTTTACGCTGGTCTTTATTTTCAAGTTCAACTTCAAGAATTTTACCCGGATGAATTTCTCTTACCTTTATTAGTATATCCTGTAGTGAGAGAATTTCACCTGTTTCAACTAAACGTTTAGCTTTATCATGATCATCATCTTCCTGTTCGTATGCATAAAGCGGCATAGTCAGCACAAGGGTTACGAAAATATATATAAGTTTTAGCCAGTTTTTCATATTGATTCCTGGGTTAAGTATAACGCCATCAGGCTTAATCGTCCCATTTTCCATAGCCAGGAATTTTAACGTTATCCTCATCATAAATACCTTTTTCTGCGGTAGTATGACAAGCATTACAGTTTGCAAGGCTTTTTACTTCCTGGTTGCGCTTAATCATTTTATCCGGAATTTCATCATGTTCATGTTTTATATATGGCGTTTCAGATATGCGAATGGGGCTATCATTTTTCACCAGTGAGCGCATGATTTTTGTTGAGCGACGATAAGACGATTTGTCGGCACTGTATTTTTTCAAAAAATCGGTAATTATTTTAGTACTGTTGCTATCTAATTCTGCATTATCACCAAAATGCGATTCCAACCCAGCCATGATTTTTTGCCATGAACGTTCAGGTAATAAGCCTGGATGGTATGCCATATGACAACTTCCGCATTCTTCTTTGTATAAAGGTAAGTTTACGGCGGCTACACCAACTGAGCGTTGTCGATATTCACGACGCTCATCATCACTGAATACCACCGGAATACTGACGACCGTCGTGGTCAGAAATAGTGAAGCGATTAAAACTGGGTATTTCATAATTATCACCTTCAATTACTGTTGCTTGAGAAAAATCAGAATGTCAGCTTTTTGTTGTGCGCTACATTCTTTTCCAATTGTCCATTTACAATTACGTTTGAACCATTTTTCGATATTTTTACTTTTGACAAGGCTCGTGGGATTTACCGAGGGCGCCAATGGTTTAATGGTTTTACCTGTGCGTATATGTTTACCGTGGTTTTTTACATTTGAACTATGACAGGTTTTACAACTGCGTTGCGCATAAGGTTTATTTCCGTTAAATGTTTTATTCCAGAGCACTTCACCACGCTGGGCATTGCCTTGAGCAGCGCCTGCTGCCTGGTATTCCTGTAATAAATTATCAATGGTGTTTTCTGCTGCAAATACAGGCAGAACGATTAAGCTAAAAATGCTCACGGCCATGTATGGTTTAATTTTTATCATATTCATCATTCCTGTTTATCCATTTTCACTGTCAACACGTTTTCTTCCATCTATCATGGCTTTAACCAGGTTTTCCCTGTGAATAAAACTCTCGAAAATAACCCCGGCTACGTGTATAAAAACCAGTAATAGTGTGAAGTTGGCAAAAAATTCATGGATTTCTTCAAATGCTTCGCCCCAGAAGGTGTCATGCAGGGTATACCAGCTTGCTAATGGACCTGCTTGCTCTTCAATACCGTAAACTGCGATCCCGGTTGTCGTGGTAATCAATAAGGTGATAATCATAATAATGATCATCGCGCCACCTGCCGGGTTATGGCCAAGATACTTTTTGGCTTTAAAATTTAAAGTGTCTTTAATGAAGCTTTTTATTGTGCGTGGTGGATAAATAAAGTCACTAAAGCGGGCATGACGTGTTCCAATTAGTCCCCAGATAATCCGTAGCACAAGAAGTGCCAGTACGCTATAACCAGCAAAACTGTGAATGCTGAGGAAATCTTCTTCCGTGATATAGGCTATGAAAAAAGACAGAACAAGCGCCCAGTGGAACACTCGAACGAAAGGGTCCCATACTTTGATTGTATTTTTATTTGCTGTCATGTCGTACTCCATCAGCTCTTAATTGATGGTTAAACATTAGCAAATTAATCTGAATTCAAACTGAAAAAATGGGACGGGTAATAAAAAAAGCAGAAAAATATTTTAAGTTATTGTAATGTTATTATTACGCGTTCTTATTATCAGGGATGACGACAACTATGACAAATAAAGAAAATAATAAAAAAAAGTATCTCGAGTTATTCAATGATTCACTTGAGCCGGACCGGCCTAACAGGCTTTGTGTTAGTTTAAGTGATATCCACCTGACTGATGGGACCGTAGGTTTTCAGAATTTGGATGACAATACCTGGGAAGAATTTTATACAGGATTGACTACACACTGCCGTCGGCATGCGATTGAAGAAGTAACCTTTATACTCGATGGTGATGTGGTAGATATGATTCGAAGCTCCAGGTGGGCTGAAAATGATATTTACCCATGGGAAAGGGAAAGAAAAGATAAATTCTCAGAGGTTATCAATAAAATTATTAAAGATATTCTCACGCAGCATAAGTTTTTTTTCAGCTGGCTTAAAGCTATGAAAAAAAGGTTGGCTGATGATACTGACATCAGGTCTGAAGATGATATTAATATTGTCATCATACTTGGAAATCATGATAAAGAATTACTTTGTGACAATGATGCACTTAGTTATTTCTATGAGCACGGCCTGGGTATCTCTCTCGATAAATTCACTGAAAAAGAACGTGCCCGGTTAGGTCGTATGTATGGCGATGAAAACATGTTTGCTGACAAGCAAACAGCACCCTATTTTCCATTTTATTATGCTGATCGTGGTTTTCGATTTTTTACCACGCATGGGCAGTGGCGCGACAAGTCAAACAGCCGCAAGATCTATGGCAAAAAGGGACAAACTGGATGGACTGCTGAGGATGGCTGGCAAAATGAAACATGGCAAGAACTAAACTTTTCTCCATTTTTACAACCCTGTTTTGGTGACAGCATAGCCGCCGGATTATTGTCGACTTTTATTTATAAAGTAAAAATAAAGCTGGATAAGTATGAGAAGGAAAGGGAAACTCAGCTTGATTTTAGAACAGAAATTAAACCTGAAATCACCCGCTTGCGGAGAATTATCGAAGAGCTTGATTTATATCGTCCGACTTATAAAGCCTTCGTGAGAATTCTTGATGAAGCTAAATCAATGCATAATCGTGGGCTTGTGGAAATTATTGAGGA
>JAOUOK010000385.1 GCA_029880425.1 Gammaproteobacteria bacterium | reverse complement strand
ATGGCAAAGCCAGCTGGCAAACCAATTTCAATAGCGCCATAAAGCATAGGGATTGTGCCTGAGAAAGTTGTTGTATCAGAATTTACTACAACTTTACCATCGATTTGTTTTGCAGTTAAACCCAGGTCTAAGCTAATGGCATCATTATCAAGTATTTCGTAGTAAAAAATGAAATCACTTTGAGTTAAATCCAGAGTTGAATTTACTGTACCTGCGTAAGATGTACCATCAAATGTAAAACTTGCAGTGCCATTTGTTCCAGTGGAAGTCAGCTTTGTATTTACATATTTAAAATTTGGGATCAGTGGTATAGGATGCTCAATGGCGATATATGTATAGCCTTCACTTTCTTCAGTTAATTGCATATCACTTTTTAAATTAGCATTTACACCAACACCATCAACATCGGTGCTGACATTTCCACTTGGATCATGTTTCCATGTACCTGTACCTGCCTGGAAACCCAGGACGGTAGCGCCCATGCTTGTTAATGGTAAGAGTGCGACTATGGCACCAAGTAGTAATTTTTTCATAATTCACCTTAAAGCTAGTTATTTGATGGTTATTTTAATTATCGTGATTAACGTGCTGTTTATTACGATATTTTATTGTTAATTAATTATCGTCAGCTACCTGAAAAACTCAAGCACTTATCAGCAGATTATTGCATTTGTGCTTACAATCTGTGAGGAAGTAGTGATAATAAAATAAATTTGGCTATTGTCTTAATATTAGTGTGTCCCCTCGTTGGGTAAATTCAATATTCTTTAAAAATGTCATACCCAGCAAGATTTCATCATTCTTCATTCGGGGATTGATTGAAGCACGAATATTGTGTAGCTGAATACTGCCAATACTGACCTGGTTTAAGCGGGTTAGATATCCCGTAATAATACCGTTTGCAGTTTGATAACGACGTTCCTGACCGTAGGGCAATTTTAGTTTTCTTGCGATTTTTTCCGGTATGGAAATGTCGCTTGCGCCGGTATCAAGCAGAAAGGTGACTTCTTGTTTGTTAATTTTACCGCGGGTGACATAGTGGCCGTAACGGTTTCGTTTTAAAATGACTTCTCGTTGTTGCCCAATTATTCCTGTGTTGACCTGTTGATTTGGATTGTAGTCTTTTTCAAGAACATGATTAAATAATAAAAAGAGCATAATCATGAGTGCAATCCACATTGCAATGATAAATTTATGACCCAATCGTTTATGTTCGTTGCTTTCTGATGACATTTTTAGTTGTTTCTTTTACTTGGCCTGCTTAATATATAATTTTTGATGATCATCCTACGAGAATGAAGAAATGGTGAAGTTGTTATCAAGGTTAAAGTTTACTTTATTGTTAAGCGTATTAAGTTTATTAGCTTCTTGTGCTGTCTCACCTGATCCTATGGAAATGCTAGATAGCTCAATTCGCTCATATGAGCGTGCCATTCGTTGGGGTGGATTTCAACGTGCTAAATCCTTCCATAAACATTCCCCGGTATTGTCTGATCTTGAGCGCCGACGAATGAAATTTTATCGTGTTATCGGCTATAACGTTTTGCAACATACTACCCCTGACAAGTTTAATTCGCATATGGTTGTGGAAATAAAATACTATAAAAACGATATGCCCGTTGTAAAAGCAATTGTTGCGAAACAACACTGGAAAAGAGAGAAGGATAGTAAAATCTGGTACCTGGCATCTGATTTTCCCCGCTTCAAATAGGACGGGTTAAGCGTTTCAGATTAAATATTTGTGATAAACCATTAAGTTTAAAGCAATAAAAGAACCTTTACCTTACTGGTTTACCACGGCATGGATAACAAACTCACTTTCAAAATAAACGGTGAAGTCTTTGTACACCCACTTTGATATGGGAGGCTCTCCCACTGCAGGATACGTTTCTAATGCCTGGCCAAACCTGTTTTGAACGGTTTCCATGGTCATTCCACGTCCTGGTAGTTGAACTGAATATTCTGTTGCGCCTGGTGCTGTTGCTTCAGTGACCGGTGTTTCTGCTTCACTCTCAGGCACTGGTGGCATATCGAGTTCTTCAGCCGATAGGTTGGTAGACAATCCAAGTAACAGTAAACCCGTTGCAGCAAAGTGACTTAGCCTTAACATGTCGTAACTCCAAAGTTAGTCGCAAATATTATAAGTAAACTATACTCTATCAATAGCTTACAGGCAAAAGTTAAGCTTAATTATCTCATTTATGCAAATTTTAGGCTTCGTTTATGCTTTTCATGCCACTTTTTTATTAGATCGTGGTTTTTCAGTTATCAGGGGTTAAAAATACTCAAATTATCGAATGACATACCTGGGGGTATAATTCTTCGGTTTTGATGATTTTTTGATTTAAGCGTGTAACTAATACGACTTCTGAATAAAATATAATGCGCAAAATTCAGGCAAAAAATGAATAATATCAATAGTATGCCTGATCGATGTTTTCAGTTAGAATTTGCCCATGTTTAAACCAGTAGAACTCTTTGTCGGCCTGCGATACACACGTGCTAAGCGCCGAAACCACTTCATTTCCTTTATTTCCTTGTCCTCAATGCTGGGGATTGCACTGGGTGTAACCGCGTTGATTACGGTTTTATCCGTGATGAACGGCTTTGAGAAAGAAGTACGTGAACGTATTTTAGATATGGTATCGCATCTCACCGTAACTGATTTTGATAACGGTTTGAGAAACTGGC
>JAOUOK010000384.1 GCA_029880425.1 Gammaproteobacteria bacterium | reverse complement strand
ATGCCGAGCATATAAAAACAGTGGGTGAAGAACTCTATGGCCGCTTACAAACCTTTACCGAGCACCTGCAAAAAGTTGGCAAAAGCCTGGATACCAGCATGAAGCATTACAACAGTGCCGTCGGTTCCTTTGATAGCCGTGTACTACCCAGTGCACGTAAGTTTAATGAAATGGGCATTTCAACAGATAAGAAAATTAACCAGCCAAGCCAGGTTGAAACGGCTGTGCGGCAAATTGAATCCGAACAGGATAATTCTTAACTTAAATTTTAGAACCTATAACCAAGGAGGACACAGAGGCGCACAGAATTTTAATTCTCTGTGACACTCTGTGTCCTCCTTGGTCAATAATTTAGTATTGAAGATAATAGGTTATTTTTTTACTTTACCTTTGATATCTTCACCCAGCTGCTCAATACTTTCCCCTACTTTTTCTTTTAACTTTTTCTGCAGGTTTTCTTCAGCAAAGGGGTTGCCGAAAATAGGATTACCTTTACCCATGTTTACTCCCAGCCATAAACCGACCAGCAAGCCCAGCAAGACGCCCATAAAAAGCATTTTTATTGTTTTCATAAATACAACCATATAAATTTGTATGACTCAATGTGTATCCGTAGAATACCCCAGTTATGAACAAAGAAACACTCCAAAATGCGTACGCAGAATGTTTAAACATGGCCAGTTCTCACTATGAGAATTTCCCTGTTGCTTCACGCCTTTTACCTAAAGATTTAAGAAAACCGATTGCCGTCATTTATACCTTTGCCCGCCGGGCAGATGACTATGCCGATGAAGGTGAGCTGACAGATGATGAGCGCATCAATGCATTAAATGATTTTTCAAGTAAACTTGAGCAGATTGAACAGGGTGAGTTTGTAGATGATTCAACCTTTATTGCCCTGGCCGATGTCATCCAGCAACATAATCTTCCTCTCTCGTTATTTCATGACTTACTTACGGCGTTTAAAATGGATGTTAGTAAAACACGCTATACCAATTTTGGTGAAGTAATGGAATATTGTCGCTACTCAGCGAACCCGGTTGGACGGTTATTGTTATATTTAAATAACGCGGCGAGCCCGCAGAACCTGGGAATGTCAGATGCTATCTGTAGCGCACTGCAACTGACAAACTTTCTGCAAGATATTAGCCAGGATATTGAAGAAAACGATCGCATCTATATTCCGCGAGATGAAATGGAACAGTTTGGTGTGACTGAGAATGATATCCGTAACAAAATCACCAACCAGGCAACACGCAAACTGATTGAGTACCAGATTCGTCGGACACTCAAGCTTATGCAAGCAGGCGCACCACTCGGTAAAGTACTTAAGGGCCGAATGGGACTCGAATTACGCCTCACGATTATGGGTGGTTCACGTATTTTATATAAGCTTAACCAGCAATTTGATAATGTCTTTAGCCGTCCACGCTTGAGTAAATGGGACATTACCTGGGTTATCTGGAAAGCAATTAGGGCGAAATAATCAATTATTTCCGGTAGAATCTTAAAAAAATAACTTAACAAGCGCTATGACACCCGAAGAATATTGCCAGGATAAAACAGCTAAAAGTGGCTCAAGCTTTTATTACAGTTTTTTGTTTTTACCCAAAACAAAACGGCTGGCAATAACTGCGCTTTATGCATTTTGTCGCGAGGTAGATGATATTGCAGATTCCGAAATGGATAATCAGATTAAACGCGTCAAGCTTGAATGGTGGCGTTCGGAAATCGAATCCTTATTCAACGGCTCTGCCAGTCATCCGGTCAGCCAGGCGCTTTTACCTGCAATAAAAAACTTTAAGCTGGAAAAAGAATATTTTATTGAAATTATCAATGGTATGGAAATGGATCTAGAAGAAGTCCGTTTTGCTAATTTTGAAGCATTGAGCTTGTATTGTTATCGTGTTGCCGGGGTTGTTGGCTTACTTGCTGCGACTATCTTTGGCTATAAAGATCCAAAAACACTCGAGTATGCAACAAAGCTTGGGCTGGCTTTGCAACTTACCAATATCATACGTGATGTATATGAAGACTCATTACGCGATCGCTTATATTTACCCCTTGATGAATTAAAGGAATATGGTGTTACCGAGGCACAAATTTTTAATCGTGAAAATACTGAGGCTTTCCATAAACTAATAAGCTTCCAGGCCGAGCGTGCACATAAATGTTACCGTGATGCGTTTTCTATCTTACCTAATCAGGATCGTTACAAACAAAAGACCGGCACTATCATGGCTGCAATTTATGAAAACACATTAAACGAAATGGAATCAGACCAGTTACAGGTTTTAAAACATAAAGTAGTTATCCCCCCTCTTCGTAAAATTATCATCGCGCTTAAAACGTTGTTTAAAGAGTGGTGGTGCTACCGGAAATATAATGTCGCATGAGCCAGCAACCTGTCGTTATTATTGGTGCGGGTTGGGCAGGACTTGCAGCAGCGGTTCGACTCACACAACAGGGACATCAAGTTTCAGTTTTTGAATCTGCCAGGCAAGCCGGTGGCCGTGCTCGTGGTGTCAATTTTGATAATGTAACCGTCGATAATGGTCAGCACCTTTTAATTGGTGCCTATACTGAATGTTTAGATTTAATGACAATAGTCGGTGTAGACATTGAGTTATCACTCAAGCGGTTACCTTTATTACTTACAGTTATTGATAATCCCGCTAACCAGCAAACACATG
>JAOUOK010000383.1 GCA_029880425.1 Gammaproteobacteria bacterium | reverse complement strand
TATAATACGATGTAAAACAATAAGTTATCTTGGTGCCGAGAAGAGGACTTGAACCTCCACGGGCCGAAGCCCACTAGCACCTGAAGCTAGCGCGTCTACCAATTCCGCCACCTCGGCAAAGGTGAGTCAGAGTTTTCTGAGGTCGCGACTTTACCGAGACTGATCGTTTGTGTCAATCATGATGCTTTATATTTAAGCAGTCTTCTGCTATTTGTAGTAAAATCAATCTTTTATTATATTCAGGGCAGAACCTCAAACCACATGACTGACAAGACAAACAGCAAAAATCCCGCCGATCCGCATGCTCAACGTGAGTCGAGTAAATACGATAACCCGATACCTAGTCGTGAGTTTATTATTGAGCAATTAGAAGCCGCGGCTGAACCGATGAACCGCGAATCCATCGCCTCGCTATTAGGTTTATCTGATGAGAATGACCTCGAAGCCCTGCGTCGTCGCTTACGCGCGATGGAACGTGATGGCCAGTTAATGTTTACCCGTAAAAAAGAGTATGCCCTGATTAGCAAAATGGACCTGATTACCGGTCGCATCATAGGCCATGCGGATGGCTTTGGCTTCCTGGTCCCGGAAGATGGCAGTGATGACCTGTTTATGACCGCGTTTCAGATGCGGCGCCTGTTTCACGGTGATCGTGCCATAGTCCGGGTTGCCGGGGTGGACAAAAGAGGTCGCCGCGAAGGTGCCCTGGTTGAGGTGCTGGAACGGGCAAACACATCTATTGTGGGTCGTTTGTTTATTGATGCTGGTGTGGGATTTGTTGTTGCCGATAATAAGCGCATTAGTCACGAAGTCCTGGTTCCGCAGGAAAATATTGGCCCGGCAAAACATGGCCAGATTGTTTCGGTAGAAATTATTGAACAACCCACTCGTCATCGCCAGGCTGTCGGCAAAGTGGTTGAAGTCCTCGGTGATCATATGGCCGCCGGTATGGAAATCGATATCGCCATGCGTTCCCATGGTATTGCCACTGATTGGCCCGATGCTGTTGAAGCTGAAATTAAAGATTTAACCCCGGAAGTCCCTGAACAAGCCAAGAATGAAAAAGGCCGGGTTGATATACGAGATATTCCTTTAGTCACCATTGATGGTGAAGATGCGCGTGATTTTGATGATGCCGTTTATGTTGAAAGCAACGACAACGGCTGGCGTTTAATGGTCGCGATTGCTGATGTCTCGCACTATGTTGAACTTGATACGGCGCTGGATAAAGAAGCCCATGAGCGCGGCACCTCAGTCTACTTTCCTGAACGTGTTATCCCAATGTTGCCCGAAGTGTTATCTAATGGCCTATGTTCACTGAATCCTGATGTGGATCGCTTGTGTATGGTTTGTGAAATGCAACTTGATAAGAAAGGTAAAGTCCAGGATTACAAGTTTTATGAAGGCGTGATGCGTTCACACTGCCGCTTTACCTATACCAAGGTGGCTGAGATTATTGACAATAGCGACAGTGATTTACGCAAAGAATATAAAACCTTTGTGCCTCAACTATTAGAAATGCACAGCCTGTTTAACGTGTTGTTAAAACGTCGCAAAAAACGTGGTGCGATTGATTTTGATACCACGGAAACACGTATCGTGTTTGGGCGTGATCGTAAGATCGAACGCATTGTACCGTTAATAAGAAATGATGCGCATAAGTTAATCGAAGAGTTTATGATCCTCGCTAATGTCAGTGCTGCAAAATTCTTACTTAAACATAATATACCTGCATTGTACCGTGTTCATGGCACGCCTAAAGAAGCTAAAATAGAAGGTTTAAAAGAGTTTTTAGCCGAGTTAGGTTTATCGTTAGGGGGCGGTGAGCACCCGGCTTCAGGTGATTATGCCGAGTTGCTTGAGCAGATCCAGGAACGCCCGGATGCCCATCTTGTGCAAACTGTTTTACTGCGTAGTTTACAGCAAGCGGTATATACCCCGGATAATAACGGACACTTTGGTTTAGCGCATGAGGCTTATGCCCATTTCACTTCCCCCATTCGGCGTTATCCTGATTTGCTCGTTCACCGTGCGATTCGTCACGTGGTGCGTGGTAATAAAGCAGACAGTTATTTTTATACCGATAATGCCATGCGCGCTTTAGGTGAACATTGTTCGCAAACTGAACGCCGTGCCGATGAAGCCACACGTGATGCCGTTGACTGGCTCAAGTGTGAATACATGATGGATAAAGTCGGTGAAGTTTTTGAAGGAACCATTACCAGTGTTACCGGTTTCGGTATTTTTGTTGAGCTGGATAATATTTATGTCGAAGGTCTGATTCATGTAACTTCACTTGAACATGATTATTATCATTTTGATGCATCACATCACCGTTTAGTCGGTGAACGAACAGGCCAGGTTTTCCGCCTCGGTGACCACCTGGTTGTAAGCGTGGCAAAGGTCAACCTGGATGATAAGAAAATTGATTTTGATTTAGTCAGTGCTGAGCGTACACCACGTAAAACAGCTGCTAAAAAGAAAAAAGGCAAAGCTAAAGAAGATAATAGCGAAGATAAAAAATCCAGTGATAAAAAAGGGAAAAAAAACAGCAAAAAGAAAGTCTCCAATAGTAAAAGAGATACTGATGGCAAACGCCTGAGACACAGTAAAAAGAAACTGAATAAAAAAGCCAAGAAAAAACTGGCTGCGAAAAAGAAAGTTAAAAAGAAGAAAAAATAAATACTGATGGCAGAGTCTA
>JAOUOK010000382.1 GCA_029880425.1 Gammaproteobacteria bacterium | reverse complement strand
TCCAGGTGTAGAGCAGGCGCAGGCAGTAGTAATTAAGTATATGCTGAATAATAGGTGTTACAGATGTTCACAGAAATAGGGAACTAACCTGAATTTTAACTGCCATACTAAATATGAGCACAACATATAAGAATTTATTTTTTGATTCTTTATGTACTCCCTCCTCAATAGTTAGGTTATTTTAGGGGTACCCCAATTCCATGGGCGTACCCCATTTTTTTGCTTAATTACTTTGCAAGCTCGTTTTCAATTTGCTCGATCGTAATATGGCGTACATCCTTACCTTTAACCAGGTAAATGACATATTCACAGATATTCTTGGCATGGTCGCCAATACGTTCTATGGCACGGGCCGCCCACATGATGTCAAGCATTTGAGATATCTTGCGTGGATCTTCCATCATGAAGGTTAAACACTGACGCATCAGGCCATCGTATTCCTGGTCAACCTGGGCATCCTGCTTACTCACTTCAATGGCACTTTCTACATCCATACGGGCAAAGGCATCAAGTGCACCATGAACCATGCGTGCAACATGATCGCCCATATTTTGCAGTTCATGGTAATTGTTTTTAGGCCGTTCAACTTCGGCTAAGCGTGTTCCCATGCGGGCAACGCGTTCAGCCTGGTCACCAATACGTTCTAAATCCGTAATTGTTTTAATCACCGCGATAACCAGGCGTAAGTCGGTCGCTGCAGGCTGGCGGCGGGCAATGATATGGGTACATTCTTCATCAATGTTAACTTCAGCTTTGTTAACATCAACATCCTTACTAATCACTGACTCAGCCAGCTCAATATTACCTTCAACAAGTGAAAGCGTGGCATTTCGAATTTGCTCTTCAACAAGACCGCCCATGGCCAGGACAAGGCTACGAATTTCTTCGAGTTCGGCATTAAATTGCTGTGAGATATGGTGCCCAATATTTGAATTGTCCATCAATCGATTCCTCTTTTCCTTTTATCCCGTGATGTTTACCCGTAGCGGCCAGTAATGTAGTCTTCAGTTTGTTTCTTAGTTGGGTTAGTGAATATCTTATCGGTATCACCAAACTCTATCAGCTCCCCCATATACATAAAGGCAGTATAGTCTGAAACACGTGCAGCCTGCTGCATATTATGAGTAACGATAACAATAGTATAGCGATCTTTTAATTCACTAATGAGTTCTTCAATTTTTAATGTAGAAATTGGATCCAGTGCAGAAGCCGGTTCATCGAGTAATAAGATTTCAGGCTCAATCGCAATGGCGCGGGCAATAACCAGTCGTTGCTGCTGACCACCCGACATACCCAGTGCACTTTCATGTAAGCGATCTTTTACTTCGTCCCACAGTGCGGCACCGCGTAAAGATTTTTCCACCACTTCATCCAGGGTACGACGGTTTTTTACACCTTGAAGGCGTAAGCCGTAGGCAACGTTTTCATAAATGGTTTTTGGAAAAGGATTGGGTTTCTGGAAAACCATACCAACACGGCGCCGCAGTTCTGAAACATCGACATTTTTATCGTAGATGTTATTACCATCGATATGAATTTTACCTTCGATTCGACAACCATCCACCAGGTCATTCATACGGTTGATGCTTCGCAGTAAGGTTGATTTACCGCAACCACTTGGGCCGATAAAGGCTGAAACTTTTTTCTCAGGAATACCCAGATTAATATCCTGTAATGCCTGCTTTTCACCATAAAAAAGATTGAGGTTTTCAGCTTCAATAGATATCGTTTCATTTTCTAAAATATTACTGCGTTGCTCACGACCAAGTGCATTCATATTGACTGCATGCGTTTTAGTTTCGGTTGTGTTTGTTGTACTTGTATCTATAGTAGTGCTCATAATAATTACCAGCGTATAAATTAAATTTTAACGTTTTGTTAGACGGCCCGTTTTCTAAACTTCCAGGCCACGGTACTGTTCACGTAAACGGTTACGAATATAAATGGCAGACAAGTTAAGCAATACAATAACCGCGATTAACAAGAATGCTGTTGCGTAAACGAGTGGTCTTGCTGCTTCCACGTTTGGACTCTGGAAACCGACATCATAAATATGGAAACCAAGATGCATAAACTTGCGATCTAAATGAAAGAACGGTGCATTAAGATCAAGTGGTAATGATGGTGCCAGCTTAACGACACCTACTAACATCAATGGAGCAACTTCGCCGGCGGCACGTGCGATTGCCAGTATCATCCCGGTCATCATTGCAGGTGTCGCCATAGGTAACACGGTTTTCCATAAGGTTTCAGCTTTGGTTGCACCTAGCGCAAGGCTGCCTTCACGAATAGAACGTGGTATGCGCGATAAACCCTCTTCAGTGGCAACAATCACAACCGGCACGGTTAATATAGCTAATGTTAATGACGACCATAAAATACCGGGTGTACCGTAGGTTGGAGATGGTAAGGCTTCAGGGTAGAACAGTTGATCAATATTTCCGCCAAGGAAATAAACAAAGAAACCTAAACCAAATACACCGTATACAATTGATGGAACACCGGCAAGGTTATTTACCGCTATACGAATAATTCGGGTTACCGCACCTTGCTTTGCATATTCACGCAGGTAAACGGCAGCCACCACACCAAAAGGTGTAACCAGTACTGACATCAGTAATACCATCATCACGGTACCAAAGATCGCAGGGAAGATACCACCTTCGGTATTGGCTTCACGTGGATCATCAAAAATAAACTCGCCA
>JAOUOK010000381.1 GCA_029880425.1 Gammaproteobacteria bacterium | reverse complement strand
AAACGGAAAAACGTACACGCAACCTGATAGACAGTTCTCGCGATGCTATTGCCTATGTGCATGATGGTGCACATATTTATGCCAATAATGCATACTTAAAAATGTTTGGATATGCCGACCTTGAAGATATAGAAGGCATGCCAATACTCGACATGGTCAGTAGTGATCAACATGCAAAACTTAAAGAATTTTTACGTGGCTATGCCAAGGGGCAAATTTCTGATGATAGCCTGGATGTGGTTGGCCAACATACCGACGGTAAAACATTTAATATCACAATGGAATTTTCCAGTGCCAGTATGGAAGGTGAATCATGCAGTCAAATCATCATCCGTGACCAGGCACAAAGCAAAGAACTCGAGAAACAACTTAATGTTTTAAGTAAGCAGGATTTGTTAACTGGCTTATTCAACCATACCTATTTTATTGAACAGGCTGATAAAATGATATCCCGTGCTGTTGATGGCCAGGCAAAAGGTTCATTACTGTATATCATGCTTGATAAGTATGATGATATTAAGAATACAGTTGGAATATCAGGCCGTGATCACGTGTTAACTGATATCGCGACATTATTAAAAGAAAAAGTTTCAAATCTTGGTTTACTTGCACGTTTTGAAGGTGCAGTTTTTACCTTGTTACTCACTAATGCAGATCAATCACAGGCCGAAAAAATCGCAGATGGCGTTTGTAAACTTATTCATAACCATATATCCGAAGTAAATCAAAAATCAATTACAACAACCAGTAGTATTGGTATTACTACCATTAATGAAACAACCAGTAATTTACAGGATTGCTTATCCCGTGCAGAAAAAGGTGCCTTAGCTGCAGAAAAACTTGGCGGTGATCAGTTTAATATATTCAACCCGGCAATCGAAGAACTTGCCGAGAAAGAACAATACGCAGTATGGGCCCAGAAAATTAAAGCTGCACTTAAAGAAAATAACTTTTACCTGGTCTATCAACCTGTTGTTAGTTTACGTGGTGAACCCGGTGCACATTATGAAGTTTTCGTGAGAATGAAGGCTGAAGATGGTAGTGAAATATTACCCGCTGAATTTTTACCCGCAGCTGAAGCAATGAACTTAACCCATTTCATTGATCGCTGGATTATTGCGCATACATTTATGTTACTTGCTGAACGAATAAATAATGGCCTGGCAACCCGCTTTTTCATCAAGCTCTCCGCCGGCTCACTGACAGATATGGAGTTTTTACCCTGGATCACCGAGCGGATTAAATCATTACGCCTTAATGCTGATAACCTGGTATTTTTACTCAATGAAAGTACAGCACTTAACTACCTGAAACAGGCAAAAATGACCTTACAGGGTTTACGCTCAATTAATTGCCGGGTTGGATTAGCAAACTTTGGTACCGAGCAAAACATGTTCCAGTCACTTAAACATCTTGATGTTAACTACATTAAAATTGATTCTTCACTGGGAATAAATCTCAAGGACAGTATTGAGAACCAGGAAAAGCTTAAAGAAATAGCAGATAATTCGAACGAAAAAGGTATCATGGCCATCGCTGCCTTTGTTGAAGATGCTAATAGTATGGCTCTATTGTGGCAAAGCAGTGTCGCCTTTATCCAGGGTAACTTCTTACAACAACCTGATACTGAACTTAAATATGAGTTTGATGAATAATATTATTTATCAAACTATTATTGAAAAGGCTTCCACTTCTTATAACTGTAGTTTTCATAGCTGCGGTGCATTACCAGATACCACGTTGGACTGATACCCTTTTATATATATTTTCAGGGGTTCTAACAGTCCAACCTGCAATCTAATTTACATTAATCCAAAACGTGTGAAATCAGCCCATCTGCCAACTTAGGTTCAAACCAGGTAGATTTAGGCGGCATAACTTCATTGGCATCAGCCACATCCATAAGTTGAGAAAGGTTAGTCGGGTACAATGCAAATGCAACCTGCATTTCACCTGAGTCCACGCGTTTTTCTAATTCAACCAGGCCGCGTATTCCGCCGACAAAATCAATGCGTTTATCACGACGCGGATCACTCACACCCAGTATTGGTTCGATTAAATTATTTTGTAACAAGCTGATGTCTAATGAGGCGACAGGATCATTCTCCGGTATCAACTCAGGTTTAATCATTAACTTATACCACTGACCTTTAAGATACATTGAAAACTCGGAGGTTTTTGCTGGTTTATATAATCCATTAACCTTTTCAATGTAAAAATTGTTATTAATTTTTTCAATTAATTCATCAACACCTAAGCCATTAAGATCAGTAATAACCCTGTTGTAATCAAGAATTTGCATCTGGTTATCCGGAAAAATGACTGAAAGAAAATAATCATGCGAGGCTTCACCATGACCTGTATGCCCGCCACTACGTTGTGCCGCAATACGAGAGGCAGATGCAGAACGATGGTGACCATCAGCAATATATAAACATTCCATCGCATCAAATGTTGAGGTCAAGGTATCAATATCATTATCATCTGATACTAACCAGATAGTATGTTTAACACCATCATCGGCCGTTAAATCATAGAGCGGCTCTGTCATGGATACTTTATCAGTAATGGCTTCGACAACAGCGTTATTTCGGTAGGTTAGAAAGACCGGTCCTGTCTGTGCATTCAGCGCATCAATTTGACGAACCCGATCATCTTCTTTATCAGGGCGTGTATATTCATGTTTGCGAATACGATTAGTGTCGTAATCAGCAACAGAAG
>JAOUOK010000380.1 GCA_029880425.1 Gammaproteobacteria bacterium | reverse complement strand
GGCTCTCAAAAGAACGCGGCAAAGGAAGAAGAGTCGGCAGTTCCAAGCGGATTAAATTATGGCAGGATCTTGGTCAACGTTTAAGAAAACAAACTGTAAAAGTTCAGTAAAAAGAAGTCATCAGTATTACGCTAAGAATAAAAAATAAACGATTTATGGTTTTTTAACGATCAACATTATATGACTCTATCTAAACAACTCATTATTATTACTTCAATCTTACTTACCATATTGTTTATTGGTACATTGATGTTAAGTATTAATAATATGCGTGAGTACCTGGCTCAACAACTTGAGTCGCATGCACAGGATACAGCCAGTTCGCTTGGCTTATCATTAACACCGCATATCAAAACGAATGATCTTCCCATCATGAACTCTATGATTGATGCGATTTTTGACCGCGGTTACTACCTTGAAATAAATCTTGTCACCATTGATGGCAAAAAAATTATTGAGCGAAAAAATAATGAAAAAGTAGAAGGTGTCCCCGCCTGGTTTGTAAAAGCAATACCATTACAGACGCCTCAAGGTAAAACAACCATTTCTAATGGCTGGAAACAGGCTGCCCATGTCTATGTTCGAAGTCACCCCGGCTATGCCTACGTGAAATTATGGAGCAATACGGTCGAAACATTTGGCTGGTTTGTTTTATCTTTTTCGGTTGCTATTACTGGTTTTATTATGGCTTTAAAATTTATTCTGCAGCCGTTAAAAAGAATTGAAAACATGGCGTTATCGATTACCCGGCGTGAATTCCCAACACTTAAAACTATACCTAAAACAAAAGAACTTAAAAGTGTGGTTGCCGCCATGAATAAAATGTCGGCTAAAGTAAAAAATATGTTGCTGGAGCAAACCAATACAATAAAACGTGCCCAGGAAGAAGCTTATACAGACAAAGTAACTGGCCTGGCCAACCGTCGTAGT
Organism: Gammaproteobacteria bacterium; assembly: GCA_029880425.1. Taxonomy (GTDB): domain Bacteria; phylum Pseudomonadota; class Gammaproteobacteria; order UBA6429; family Thiohalophilaceae; genus JAGLTQ01. The sequence goes on along the minus strand of JAOUOK010000380.1, from coordinate 1,801 downwards.
TTTGATATGCAGTTAGACCACGTCAACACCAGCGCAGAAGAAACAAGCAATAGTTTATTACTCTTTGTACGAATCAAAGATTTACAAAAGTTAAATAATGAAAAAGGTTTTCAACAGGGTGACGCAATCATCCGGCATGTGGCTGACGTCATTAACACGAATATAAAAAGCTACCACCAGGCTTTTGTAGCACGCATCGCCGGTGGTGAATTTGGCGTTATTATAAATAGCATTTCGTTAGAAGACAGTACTGAGCTGGCTGAAACCATAGCGTACCAAATACCACTAATTAATATTCTGCGATCAGAAATAGATGTCTGTCATCTTGGCGGTGTCTGCTACCAGGGAAAAGTCGATAAAAAAGAACTTCTTGCAAAAGCTGATTTAGCCTTACAGGTAAGCCTGTTAAAAACCCCTAATTGCAGCATTATATATGGAATAGAAAAAGACACATCACGACTAAACATACATATAAACCCAGATGTAAATCAAGGCGCACAGCAATGGTCGAAAATGCTGAAACAGGGAATGGAAGATAATAAGTTTGTATTCTTCCAGCAGCCGGTAATATCGCTACACACGGATAAAATAGATCATTATGAAATTCACAGTAAACTCCTGGATGAAAAAGATGAGCTAATCTCTGCAATGGACTTTATTCCCATGGCCGAAAAAATGGGAATTATGTCAACGCTGGATAAACATATTGTTGAGACTTTTATCGAGTATCTAAAAAATGAAAACACAATAGAAAGTATTGATTACAGTTTAAATATTTCTGCATCATCGTTTCACGATGCAGATTTTATAGCATGGCTTTATGAAAAATTAAAAGCGGAAAAAGAAATAGCAAAACAACTGATACTAGAAACATCAGAATATGTTGTTCATTCAGAAACTGAAATATTCAAACAAATTGTTAATGACTTCCAGTCCTTAGGCTGTCGTTTTTCATTAGATCACTTTGGCACAGCTTATAAGCCCTTTGGCTATTTACATGACCTGAAAATCAATTTTATTAAAGTTCATGGTGCTTTAGTGCGGGGAGTGGCTTATAACAAAGACAACCGTTTCTTTATCCAGTCCTTATGCCAGATTGCACATGGCCTGGATATACAGGTCATCGCCGAGTTTGTTGAAAACGAAGAAGACTTAATTGTGTTAAATCAACTTGGAGTAGATGCCGCCCAGGGTTTCTACCTGGGTAAAGTCATAAAACTGCAGTCTTAAGTTGCTTGTCATTTAGCTTAGCTACTCAACTTAGCCCTGGTCAGGCTTGTCCAGTGGCTCAACACGCGCAGTTAGCAAACTGCCCAGTATTGCAATAGCAGCCAACTTGTTACAGAATGTTAACTACATTACATATTATGTGTGGTTATCACCTGCTTTTGTTAAAGAATTATATCGAAATCCCCCTTATTCGACTTTTTCAACAGGGTCGTAACCTAAAAAAGCAAATGCTGGAATAGATCAGTAAGTTGAAGAATACCTGTACCAATCCAGTTCAAAATCGGCGAGAAAGATATATTAAGGGGTTCCAGTGACATGGCAGTTAAAGAATCCGCAATGCGGGTACAGACATCTTTAGACCAGGTGGAGAGAAAAATATTGGTGCAGCATCACGCATTCAGTTCTTCCGTCGTTCAATTTGGTCTTGATGTCCTGTCAACGCTGGCACTACTTTATGGCTTAACCTTTTTAAAAACTGGCGGCATCCCAGATCCTTATCTAATGCTGGGCATTATCACCACGCTTTTAATGTTCCTGGTTTACCGTGATCGCGGTATCTATAGTAAACACA
>JAOUOK010000379.1 GCA_029880425.1 Gammaproteobacteria bacterium | reverse complement strand
GCCTGATCTTGGTACTCCAAGAATAAATATGGGGTTAACTGTAGACATATTCTTTTAACTCATCTGGGATATCTGCCAAAATATGGTTACATTCTTCTATCGAAGATTTACTTGAAAGAGATAAAGATCTGCTGTGTATAACCCACGACTGTGCGACTCCTGCATAAGGAATTAGCCAACCAAATCGAGATCCAAGTTGACGCAGACTAGAGCGCATTTCTCGCGTCATAGATGAGCTACCAGTCGCTTCATGCCACGGGTGAAATATTTTTTCGACGCACCACTTTATCTTCGCCCCTGCGTTTCTCAATCTAACAAACATCTCCATCCCATTGACACCTGGACCAGAAAAGCAGATATGTTCTTCAAAACCGTTAATCTTAATAAACATCTTTTTATGCATAACGACACACCCCGCATAATTAGTGGGGTTAACAAGTCTATACTTACCTTCACCATCTCCTGATTTTATCTGCGAAGATCCATTTCTTATCTCGTCATAACGACGGTAATATAATACTAAATCTTGAGAATCTATCATTTCCGCTTTCACTTTAGCCAAAAAATCTTCAGAAACCTCTATATCCCCATCAGGAATCACTAATATTTCCCCTTCTGCGACATTTACACCGGCATTAATACACTGCCCAAGGTGCCACCCGTTATCTTCCGCTTTTAGCTCCAGATATCTGCATTTACTATATCGATCAATAATTTGCTTAGCCTTTCTGCAGACCTCGTAATTCTCTACCCAAATAAATTCTGAATCATCACCTAATTGATTACCAAAGCTTTTAATAGTATGAAAACTTTCTCTAAATGAAGCATCCCAGGTTATTACAGAAAGTTTCATCTATTAGTTACCCTTATAACAGCGTCCAACCAGATCAAAATATTATTAGCAACTTCATCGATATATTTTTTCTCTGACTCAGTGAACAATCCATCATTCTGAACAGACCGAAGCATTTCTTCAGCAAGACATCGCGTGTATGTAACGTAACATTGCCCATCTAGTTCAATATTATTCAAAAACTCAACCAACTTATTGGTAAGCAACATCCCCGGATATTCCTGCCCCAGGTCTTCCAGTAAATCGTGTTGATTGCGGCTATGATTTACCAAAGGAAATCCAAAACCGACGACATCTCGCATAGCACTCATTACTTTTTGCAAAAAATAACTCAGCCATATATCACCATAGCGATCGATCTTCTGGCCTCCGATGATCTTACCCATACAAACATAATACATAGACGGCATTAACTCTCTATGAAATCCTGTGTTTTGGGTATTGAATGGGCATCTGGTTCCTGGATAAAGATACATTTGGTTTCCCGAGAATTTTCTCACATCAATTGGGTGGACCAATCGAGTTGCGGCGTCAATATCTGGATCTCCCAACCACAAACCTGCCTTCACCATTAATCTTTGGGTTCCATCGCCTGCAATATTTTTCAGGCTACTTGCTTTACCTCTCATATTATAAGGGAATCCACGAGGATAAAATTCGTGATTAAATTCCGACTCCAATTCGTTGCATATATTATACCATCCGTGATCGACCTTGATCATTTTTTGGTCTATAACAGATCCTAGCGCATCGAATGGAGCTAGAAAATCAGATTCGTCTAAAGGAAAGTTATCATCATCTAAGGCTACAATAACATCTGCCTTTCGCTCATACGCAATGAGATGACCTATATTTCTTCTATTATCACTGTCATACGGAATAATTTTTTCGAGATCAGGAAAATCGACAAGATATTCTTTCTGGGAATTTATATCCATATATTCAACCATCAGACCAAAGGTATCTGAAACAAAACTAATGTAATCAGAAACATCTTCTGGTGTTTTACGATCACCAACTACTATCACCTCTATGGTGTCCAGCCTATTATATTTAGCACAGTTACGAGCAATCGACTCGAGAACAACAGGTTTATTAATAGTAGTAATTACCACTGCAATCTTATGACGATTTAAATCCATATGATTCTCACCTATCTTTCGTATAATTTGAATGACCCTACAGACTTAAATATTAGATTACTTCTGCAAAATGCGGCCTTAGTCGCCTATATACAATAATTCCTACCAGTAGGAAAAAAGCGGTAACTATCCAGAAGCAAAATGTTTCCAACCCTCTTTCCCAAAATGGCACCTGTGCAACCAAAGAATCTCTATACCCATTTACGATATAGGCTGCCGGATTACAGAAAACAATCCAGGAATATCTTTCCGGAACTATTGAAACATTCCAAAATATAGGGGTTAACCAAAATCCAAACTGAAGCACTACTGTAATAACATTAGAAATGTCCTTAATAAATATTGAAGATGAAGAAGTCATCCAGCCAATACCCAACAATAAGCACATCATTGAAAACAGGTAATAAAATATCTGTAACGTAAACAAGCTAGGCGCGTAACCCTGAATCCAACAAATCACAACACCAACCATGATGAGAGCAATATGCGGTACCAGAGAAGCACAGAGTTTAATAATCGGCAGCATACTCAATCTAAAATCTATTTTTTTTACCAGAAATGAGTAAGCCTTAATCGAGCCAGCCCCACTCGAAACATTTTCGGAAAAATACATCCATGCTATCATTCCGCATATAAGATATAATTCAAAGGGCATATCCATTGAAGCCCCCATTCTTAGACCCATAGCAAAAATTATATACAACACTGTTACAAACAATAGGGGATGTATAAAGGTCC
>JAOUOK010000378.1 GCA_029880425.1 Gammaproteobacteria bacterium | reverse complement strand
TGAGTCGGATAAAAATACCTTGTCACCTGAAATCGTAAATTTACATTTACATGACACTGCAACAGTACAGTTAGTCACACCTAAAAAATTACGCTCGGGTGAAGAAATCATAATCCAGACTAAACGGGGCCAGGTTCGGGGTCGCGGTCCCAGTCAACAGCATTATCTACGCTCAATTGCAGACTATGATGTCAGTTTTGGTGTTGGTCCTGCCGGTACAGGCAAAACCTATCTTGCGGTTGCATCGGCGGTTGAAGCGCTTGAGCGGGATGAAGTGCGTCGCTTGATATTAACCCGTCCCGCGGTTGAGTCCGGTGAGCGTTTGGGATTTTTACCAGGTGACCTGGCGCAAAAAATCGATCCCTACTTAAGGCCACTCTATGATGCCTTGTATGAAATGCTGGGTTTTGAAAAAGTCGCGCGGTTAATGGAACGCAATGTTATTGAAGTTGCACCACTGGCCTATATGCGTGGACGTTCATTAAATGAATCTTTTATCATTCTGGATGAAGCACAGAATACGACAGTTGAACAAATGAAAATGTTTTTAACCCGTATTGGTTTTGGTTCCAAAGTAGTTGTTACCGGTGATGTTACACAGATTGACTTACCACGAGGACAACAATCCGGGTTACGCCAGGTCATTGATGTACTTTCTGATGTTGATGGTTTGAGTTTTAGTTTCTTTACTCCAAAAGATGTTGTGCGCCACCCATTGGTTCAACGCATTGTTGAAGCCTATGATAAAAATGATGAAGCTACCAATTAGAAGCAAGTACTTAATGGAAGTAAATTTAGATATACAACGTGAAGTTGATGCTTTGCCAAAAGATGAAGAAATACTTGGCTGGGTAAAAGAGGTTTTAACAAATGAAAGGTATGGTGATACGGAATTAACTGTACGCTTTGTCAGTAAAGAAGAAAGTGCTGACTTAAATGAACAATATCGCAATAAAAAAGGAGCAACAAATGTTTTGTCCTTTACTTTTGATGCGCCGGATGAAGTTGAAATTAATTTACTGGGTGATTTAGTGATTTGTTCTGATGTGGTTAAACAGCAAGCTAAAGAACAAAATAAGCAAGAGTTGGCACATTGGGCACACATGATTGTGCATGGTACCTTGCATTTGCTGGGCTATGATCATTTAAATGATGCTGAAGCAAATGAAATGGAATTAAAAGAAATAATAATTTTGTCACAACTGGGGTATCCCGATCCTTACCGGGAAATAGAAGCATGAGTGAAGAACAGTCGAGCGATTCGGAAAACGAATCAAAAGTACAACGAAGTTGGTTTGAGCGATTAGGCCAGGTATTACAGGGTGAGTTGAAAGATCGTGAACAACTCACAATTGCGCTTAATGAAGCACACAAAAATAATGTTATCGATCATGAAGCATTCAGCATGATTGATGGCGCCTTGCAGGTTGCTGAAATGCAGGTGCGGGATATCATGATCCCGCGTTCACAAATGATCGTGCTTGAGATGGGTTCGAGTGAAGAAGAACTTCTCAATACCGTGGTTGTTTCAGCCCATTCACGTTTCCCTGTTGTTGGTGACAGTAAAGACGAAGTGATAGGTATTTTGCTGGCGAAAGATTTATTACCCCTTCTAATAAATGCTGCAGAAAAAAAATTCACTATTCGTGATGTATTAAGACCTGCTGTATTTATTCCTGAGAGTAAACGACTCAATGTTTTACTAAAAGAATTTAGAAGTACTCGAAATCATATTGCGATAGTTGTTGATGAATATGGTGGCGTGGCTGGCATGGTCACAATTGAAGACGTACTGGAACAAATTGTTGGTGAAATTGAAGACGAACATGATTTTGATGCTGATACGTTTGTTTTTGAACACACGAAAAACCGTGCTACGGTAAAAGCAATAACACCTATTGCTGATTTTAATGAACATTTTAAAACAGCATTCACGGATGATGAGTTTGATACTATTGGTGGTATTGTCATGAAAGCACTGGGGCATGTGCCAAAACGTGGTGAGACCGTGGTCATAGAAAACCAGGAATTTAAAATATTACGTGCAAGTAACCGACGAATTGATTTATTAGAAGTTACTTCAAATGTTGTAAAGCAAAATGAAGCGGCGATGGAGTCTGCCGATAATGTCGAGCAACTATAATTTAAATTCAGCAGAGCCAGTTCTGATAGCATTAAAAAGTACAGGCTTAACGGCATCACGTTTTGCCTTCCTTAGCGTATTTATTGCAGGTGCGTTATTACCGCTTGCATTTTCTCCTGTAGATTTTTATTTCATTGCCGTTATTAGTCCGGCAGTCTTTTTTTATTTCCTGTTATTTGCATCACCCCGTCGTGCTGCCTGGTTAGGCTGGTGGTTTGGTATGGGCTTTTTCGGTGTCGGTGTATCTTGGGTTTTTGTCGCCATATATGTGTTTGGCTTTAGCTCGATTAGTACGGCGGTTTTACTTACCTTTCTTTCAATTAATGTCCTTGCCGCGGTTATTGCTTTACAAGGTTACCTTGGTGTTTATTTTATTCAGAAAATTAAACTCTCTAATCAAGGCATCATTATTCTTCTTGTTTTTCCTCTAACCTGGGTTTTGTTTGAGTGGTTTAGAGGCTGGTTCTTAACGGGTTTCCCGTGGTTGAGCCTGGGTTACAGTCAAACAGGGAGTGTTTTATCAGGTTATGCAGCAGTGATCGGTGTATACGGCATATCTTTAATGGCAGTCCTGACCTCGGGTTTATTTCTCTATGTTTTA
>JAOUOK010000377.1 GCA_029880425.1 Gammaproteobacteria bacterium | reverse complement strand
ACCGGCCCCGAACTTTCAAATGAGCCATTCTGGCAACCCTTGATTGAAGTGATTGACTGGGCCTATGAAAATGTCACATCGACACTGTGTTCATGCCTGGCGACACATGCCGTACTGCAGTTTCGTTATAAACAAAAAAGAAGACCACTGGGTTATAAATGCTGGGGTGTTTACCCGCATCATGTTACTAACCGGCATCATCCACTGGTTAACGGCGTTAATACCCGCTTTGATGTGCCGCATTCACGCTTTAACCAGATTGATCATGCCCAATTCGACGAAGCCGGATTACATGTGCTGGCGAAAAGTGAAGAGGCCGATGTGCACCTGGCAGTAAGTGAAGATCAATTCCGTCTGGTCTTTTTCCAGGGTCACCCTGAATACGACATCATTAGTTTGCTAAAAGAGTATAAACGTGAAGTTAAACGTTTCTTTAATGATGAGTGTGATGAATATCCGCCCTTCCCGGAAAACTATTTTACCCTGCAATCACAAGCAGTGTTAAATGAATACCAGGGTGAGGTGGTTAAAGCAAAAAATGCCAGGCAGGAATTCCCCGAGTTTCCTGAAAAACTAATCACTGAAAAACTGGATAATACCTGGCATGATACCGCGGAAGCGATCCTGAATAACTGGATTGGTAGTGTCTACCAGGTCACGAATATGGATCGCAAAAAGCCTTTCCAGGACAACATCAATCCCGAAAACCCGTTAAACTTATAAATATCTACTTAAGCTATTTAAGTCCTTACCTGCTTAACCGATATATACTTTATATATCTTTTAATTTGATACAGGTAAACCAATAACGCATGTTACATTTTGTTGCACGAAGTTTATGGTTATTCTGGAACTGGATTGAGCTCAGTCTTTTTACACTGTTCCTTTATGCTTTGGCATGGTTACCCCGTGGCCTGACAAAATCTTTTTATACCAGTTTATTTTATACCTGGTGCCGCAGCTTCACCCGTGCACTCGGCGTAGATTTACGTTTACATCAAAAGAATTTAAAACCCATACCTGAACAATATATCTTAGTGGCCAACCACCCTTCCGCTTTTGAAGATATCGGTGTACCTGCCCTGTTTGATGTTCATCCATTAGCCAAAATGGGCGTACGAAAATGGTTCCTGCTTGGAAAAATAAGCGAAGCGGCCGGTACCATGTTTGTTAAGCGGGATGATAAAGAATCGCGTCATGCCGTGGTCGAGAAAATTATTGAAAAACTCGAACAGGGCAAAAGCGTGGTTATTTTTCCTGAGGGCGGCTGCAAAGGCCGGCGTATATTTGAAACATTTCAATACGGTGCATTTGATATATCAATTCGTACCGGCATCCCGGTCCTGCCGGTCTTCTTACACTATGAAGCGCAGGACACATTTGAATGGCGTGATCCCCAGACCCTGCTTCACAAGTTCTGGCACTTTATGACCAGCCAGAATAATAAAGCCAACTATTATGTTTACGATGCAATAGAGCCGGCAGGCTTCAAGGATAAAAAAGAATTTTCACAGCATGTATTAAATAAATTTCTCGACTGGCAAAAACGTTACCTCGATTAATTTTTATTAATATGATCCAGTATCGCGTCCAGCATGGCCTGGCTGTCGGTATATTCAATTGGGATAGTAAATGATTCATTATCCTTAACTAAAACCAGGCTGGGATAACTTTCCGCATAGAGTTCTTTAGAACGGTTTATTTCATTTATTAATTCCTGCTCTGTTTCTGTTGAAGATAAATCCTTTGTAAATTCTGTTACCGCTAAACCCAGTTCCCCGGCCAGCTCGATCAAGGTTGAATTATCAGAAGGATTACGTGCTTGCTGGTAATAGGCTTGCTGAATGGCCCGTGTCATTTTCATGTCAAACTCATTTCCCTGCTTACGTGCAGCAATTACTGCACGACAAGCCGGGTAGGTTGAGCGACGAGGTGTGCACTTACTCCAGAAATCAAAATTGAACTTAACTCCCGGGATCCTGTCTTCTATTTTTGACCAGTTAGTTTTTATATAATGTTGCATTGATTCAGGCATGGTTACATCACTGTCCTTTGCCAGGCCGCCAAGTAAGCGCTCTACTTTTATATCTTGCGGTAACTTCTGCAATAAATCAGTAATGGCACTGGAGAAACCCCAGCACCAGCTGCACATGGGATCATGAACATAGTAAAGAACAGCAGTCATTATAAGTTAAGCTCTTTTTAAATATTGGCAATATGTGCGCAAGGATACAGAAAATAGCATAATACTGTCCGCTATGATTAGAATACTCAGCATAGCAAACCATAGGACTTTATATATGAACTTACAACTCCAGGCAGGTTATTTTTCGATTAAAAGTCCATTACAAATACTAGACAGGTGGCTAAATCCATACCGCTTTAAAGACAGTGTAAACCTTCGTGGTAAAACTTTAGATATTATTTACTCGGCCCGTGCAAAAAAAGCATTAGAACAACGTCAGCACGCACTTATTGCTGAACTACAACTCTATTTCACCTGCGTGGTACAAAAACGTGTGGTATTTCATGATGAAATAAATCTCGAAACCATCACGGTCAATCCTAACCTGGAAATCACTTATCATACCGTTCAGTCCAATGCCTGCGACCCTGTTGAATTCGCTGAAAAACACCCGGTAAAAAAAGAGCTTAATTCGGCTGCAGCACAACATATGCGCCCTTCCCAGTTAAAAATTGATTACATTAACAACCAGTGGAATGGCGAATTTAGTATTTAAACTATAACTAAATATTGTTT
>JAOUOK010000376.1 GCA_029880425.1 Gammaproteobacteria bacterium | reverse complement strand
ATTCACCGATGCCATCCGGTTTTTTTTCTAATTCTTTTTGTAATGCAAAAATGAATTCTTCTGGAATATCTGATGTTTTATTCTGCATAAATATCTACTATAAAAAAGGGTGCTTTCGCACCCTTTATATTTATTAAGCATCATAACCAAGGTTTGGTGCCAGCCAACGCTCTGCTTCTGCCAGCGTCATGCCTTTACGTTTTGCATAGTCTTCAACCTGGTCCCTGTTAATTTTACCAACACCAAAATAAGCAGAATCTGGATGACTGAAGTACCAGCCACTCACTGAAGCCGCTGGTAGCATGGCGTAACTATCAGTGAGTGTTACACCTGAATTATTTTCAGCATCGAGCAATTCCCATAGCTTGGGTTTCTCTGTGTGATCCGGGCAGGCAGGATAACCCGGAGCAGGTCGAATACTTGAATAATCTTCCTTAATTAAGCGCTGGTTATCAAAACCTTTTTCTATGCCTCTGCATGGCGTCCAGTGCGGTTTGCCATCCAGGTTGATTTCATAGCCCCAGTTAATATGGCGAATACGATCATGCATGTGTTCTGCGAAGGCTTCGGCCAGGCGATCGGCCAGGGCCTTTAACATAATGGAGCGGTAATCATCATGTTCTTTTTCAAAACGCTTCACGTGTTCATCGATACCAATACCGGCTGTTACAACAAAACCACCAATATAATCTTCTTTACCACTGCCTTTCGGTGCAACAAAATCAGACAGGCAACGATTTGGCTTACCAGGTGGACGTTCCGTTTGTTGACGCAAGTGACTTAAAGTCATTTTAACTTCATCACGTGTCTTGTCAGTGTAGATTTCGATATCATCTCCAACACTATTAGCTGGGAATAAACCTACCACGGCGCGTGCTTTTAACCAACGCTCATCAATGATTTGCGCCAGCATTTCCCGTGCATCGGCATATAGTTTTTTAGCCTCATCACCTTTTTCCGCATCATCCAGAATCTTTGGATATGAACCTTTAAGTTCCCAGGTATGGAAGAACGGTGTCCAGTCTATATACGGTACTAAGAATTCCAGCGGCATATCATCAAACAACTGGATACCCAGTTCATTCGGTACCGGCGGGGTATAACTTTCCCAGTCAATTTTTTGTTTATTTGCACGTGCATCTTCAATCGATAACCATTTAATCTGGGCACGCCGACCGGCATGTGCTTCACGTACTTTTTCATAGTCCGCACGAACACCTGCAACAAATGATTCTTTAAATTCTTTACTGATCAGGTTTTGTGCGACACCCACTGCACGCGAGGCATCTTTAACCCAGACCGTTGAGCCATGATAGTTTTGTTCAATTTTAACCGCGGTATGTGCTTTTGAAGTTGTTGCGCCGCCAAGCATGACAGGAATATCAAAACCCAGACGTTCCATTTCTTTTGCAATGTGAACCATTTCATCCAGTGATGGTGTAATCAACCCGGATAAACCAATAATGTCGACGTTTTCCTGTTTAGCCTTGTCCAGTATTTCATTTGCCGGCACCATGACACCGATATCAATCACTTCAAAGTTATTACACTGCAACACAACGCCAACAATATTTTTACCAATATCGTGTACGTCACCTTTAACGGTAGCCATTAAGATCTTACCGTTGCTTTGTGCAACACCATTTTTTTCAGCTTCAATGAAAGGTAGCAGGTAGGCCACCGCTTTTTTCATAACACGTGCTGACTTAACAACCTGCGGCAGGAACATTTTACCGTCTCCAAACAGGTCACCGACCACGTTCATACCGTCCATTAACGGACCTTCGATCACTTCAATCGGTTCGGCGAATGTTTGTCTTGCTTCCTCGGTATCTTCTTCGACAAAGGTATCAATGCCTTTGACTAAAGCATGCTCTATTCGTTTTTCTACAGGAAGTTGACGCCATTCAAGGCTGTCTTCTTTTTTACCCGCGCTACCATCACCTTTATATTTATCGGCAATGTCGAGCAAACGTTCTGTTGCATCATCGCGACGGTTTAGTACTACGTCTTCTACGCACTCACGTAACTCTTCAGGTAGGTCATCATAAACCGCAAGTTGCCCTGCGTTAACAATACCCATGTCCATGCCAGCTTTAATCGCGTGGTAAAGGAACACGGCATGTATGGCTTCACGCACAGGGTTGTTACCACGGAAAGAGAATGACACATTCGAGACACCGCCACTGACCATGGCATGCGGCAAAGTATTCTTAATCGTGCGTGTTGCCTCGATAAAATCAACACCGTAAGTATTATGTTCTTCAATACCCGTTGCCACGGCAAAAATATTAGGATCGAAAATAATGTCTTCAGGCGGGAAGTTCACTTTTTCAGTTAAGACATTATAAGCACGGGTACAAATTTCTACCTTACGTGCCTCGGTATCTGCCTGGCCTTGTTCATCGAATGCCATCACAATAATTGCGGCACCGTAACGTTTACAAAGTTTTGCCTGGTGGATAAAGTTTTCTTCACCTTCTTTAAGTGAAATAGAGTTAACAACCCCTTTACCCTGGATACATTTCAGGCCTTCTTCAATAATGGGCCACTTGGATGAATCGATCATCACGGGGACACGTGAGATATCAGGCTCCGAGGCAATCAGGTTTAAGAAGGTACGCATTGCATGCTCACCATCAAGCATGCCTTCATCCATGTTGATATCAATGATCTGTGCACCGTTATCCACCTGTTCACGTGCAACACTTAGTGCTTCGTCATATTGTTCTTCTAAAATTAAACGTTTAAATTTTGCTGAA
>JAOUOK010000024.1 GCA_029880425.1 Gammaproteobacteria bacterium | reverse complement strand
ATTAATAATCAAATTATTGCCAGCTTGTTTCAGGCTATTTATGTGCGCACCTTCAGGAATGACTTTTACCATTTCTTCAAATAAATGCACGATACCTGGTCGGTTTCGTTGCAACTGTTGAATGACTTCCATACGGGCAAGTAAGCGTTTCTTTTCCTTGGCAATATTATTGATTTCACGAATTTGTTTTTCGACCGCGGTAATTTCTTTTTTCAGAAAATTATTACGTGCTTGCTGTGCACTGATCATACGGTTGTATTGTAAATGCACGGCCAGAATTATCAGTATCATAAGAATGACAGTTAAGCCCAACATAGTCAGGAATTGGCGGAGTTGCTCTTTACGCCGCTCTTCACGCCATGGAAGTAAATTAATACGAGCCATTAATCGAAACTCCTCATTGCTAAACCGGCAGCAATCATAAGTGCTGGTGCATCATTACTTAAACTCTGTGCTTTTACCCGTGAAGCAAGTGTCATATTAGTGAAGGGGTTAGCAACCGAGGTATGAACACCGAGTTTATTCGCAATCATTTCATCAATTCCCGGAATCATGGCACTACCACCGGCCAGTACAATATGATCAACATTATTATATGGACTTGCGCCATAAAAGAATTGCAGTGAACGGCTGACTTGTTGAGTCATAGCATCTTTAAACGGTTCGAGTACTTCAGGAACGTAATTATCAGGTAGGCCACCCTGGCGTTTTGCCATGCCGGCTTCTTCATAAGACAGGCCATAGCGACGTTGGATTTCTTCGGTGAGCTGCTTGCCACCAAAAACCTGTTCACGGGTATAGATGGTTTTGCGATCATGCATGACATTTAATGTCGTCATGGTTGCGCCAATATCAACAATAGCTATGGTTTGATCAATCCCCTGTTCTGGTAACTGTGGAATGAGTAAGGAAAATGCATTTTCCATTGCATAGGCTTCAACATCGACAATCTTGGCTTTAAGTCCGGCCAGTTCGATAGCAGCAGTACGAATATCCACGTTTTCACTTCGAGATGCAGCTAAAAGTACATCAATTCTTTCAGGGTCATTTTCAGATGGGCCAATGATTTCAAAGTCCAGGTTGACCTCTTCAAGAGGATACGGGATGTATTGATCAGCTTCGAGTTCAATTTGTTGTTCCAAATCGTCTTCTGTAAGCGAAGCTGGCATGGCAATAACCTTGGTAATAACAGCGGAACCCGCAACGGCAACGGCTGCTAACTTTGTACGGGAGCCTGAGCGCTTGACTGCCCGTTTAATGGCTTCACCTACAGCTTCCACATCAGCAATATTTTTTTCAATAACGGAATTTGCCGGTAACGGCTCAACAGCATAGCTTTCAACACGCATGCGATCACCACTCTGGCCTAGCTCAAGAAGCTTGATAGCGGTAGAGCTAATATCCAGTCCTAATACGACCGGTGTTTTTTGTTTGAATAAATCGCCAAGAGCCATAGTGTTATCTCAATGCCTGCTTTAATGCTTAATTATTATTTAAACCTATTTCTTAAGTTGCATGTATTTTTCGTTATTTTGCATGCGCTTACGGTTACTATTTATATAATACTTTAGGTTGTTGAGTCAACTATAGGACATCTAATGAAAAAATACAAATAGGCGTGACAGCTTTTCGTTGACCTCATATACTTCCGGCTTGTGTGAATGTATCGGTATTTTTTGGCACAAATTTAATATAATGTGGAAAATATGAAGTTAATTTATAAGAAGGCGTTTAAAGCTCTCGGAATATTGGTCTTACTTGGGGGGGTATCTGCGGGTTTATTCATTGGTGGTGCATATCTCTACCTTTATCCTCGCTTACCCAGTATCGATGCCTTAAAAGATGTTCAGTTACAGGTGCCATTACGTGTTTATGCCAAAAGTGGTGAATTGATTGCCGAATTTGGTGAAATGAAGCGTGCACCACTTAAATATGAAGAATTTCCTCAACATCTTATAAATGCCGTTTTAGCAGCAGAAGATGATCGCTTTTTTGAACATCCCGGAGTGGATTACCAGGGAATCTTGCGTGCCGTGGTTCACTTGGTGCGGACAGGCAAAAAAGGCCAGGGTGGTAGTACCATTACCATGCAGGTGGCGAGGAACTTTTTCCTTAGCCGTGAAAAAACGTATTTACGTAAACTTAATGAAATTTTTCTGGCCTTTAAAATAGAAGGATTTTTGACAAAAGAAGAAATTCTTTCTCTCTATTTAAATAAGATATACCTTGGAAAACGCGCTTATGGTTTCTCAGCTGCATCACAGGTTTACTATGGCAAGGAAATTAGTAACTTAAGCATTGCTGAATTTGCCATGGTTGCAGGCTTACCAAAAGCACCCTCTAGTTATAATCCCATCAATAATCCGCAGCGGGCATTAATAAGACGTAACTACGTGCTCGGGCGTATGCGTGTTTTAGATTTTATTGATGAAGATACTTATCAAAAAGCACTTGCTGCACCTGATTTAGCAAAAGTGCATGGCCAGGATATTGAGCTTGAAGCACCATATATTGCAGAAATGGTCAGAAATGAAGTTGTTGCTCGCTACGGGACGGAAGCGTATACCGGTGGCTATAGCGTATACACCACGGTTAATGCTGATCGTCAGCATGCTGCCAATAAAGCCTTGCGTAATGCATTGTTAGCGTATGATCGTCGACATGGTTATCGTGGTCACCTCGGGTTTCTTGACTTAAATGCGATTGATGACAGTCAAAAGAATGAAAAAGATGAAATTCCTGAGAATGAGTTCAGTGAAATTTCAGCTGCGACTAAAGTAGTGCCTCTGGAACTGGATGAGTATGCGATTTGGCGAAAAGAATTAAATAAGTTACCTACCTTTGGTGATTTAATTCCTTCACTTGTGTTCCAGGTCAATGAAAAAGAAGCGTATGCCTATACAGCAGAAAATAAAGTGGTTTACCTTCCCTGGGAACATATTGAATGGGCAAGAACCTATGTGGATGATAATACTGTTGAAGCAAAGCTAGCTTCAGCACATGAGCGTTTGAAAGAAGGTGACATTATTTACACAGTTCCTTCTGAAAAAGCGGGTTGTAGCTGGTTAGCGCAAAAACCCACGGTTGGAGGCGCACTTGTTTCGTTATCCCCTGAAGATGGGGCGATTGAAGCCTTAAATGGTGGCTATGATTATTACGAAAGTAAATTCAACCGTGCTATCCAGGCACAACGTCAACCGGGTTCAAGTTTTAAACCATTTATTTATACCGCTGCATTAGATAAGGGATACACCGCTGCAAGTATTATTGCCGATGCACCGGTTGTCTTTGATGCACCTGGCTTGGAGGATACCTGGCGACCCGAAAATTACAGTGGTAAGTTTTATGGTGACACGCGTTTACGAGAGGCATTGATTAAGTCACGTAACTTGGTATCAATCAGGTTATTAAGAGACATTGGTATTGGTTATGCCATTCGCTATATTAAGCAGTTTGGATTTACCCGAAAAATGATGCCACGAGATTTATCACTGGCACTAGGAAGTGGTTCATTAACCCCATTTGATTTAGCCAATGGTTATGCTGTATTTGCAAATGGCGGCTACCGTGTGAAACCGTATTTTATTGACTATATTGTAAACGCAAAAGATAAAATTGTTTTCATGGCCCAGCCAGAGCAGGTATGTCGGGCATGCCGAAAAGAAGAGACTGCTGCAGACAGTGAGGCTGAAAATAGCCAGGAAAATAGCATTAAAGAGAGTAAGAAAAAAGAAGTGGCAGCCAGTTCCCTGCCTGATTTGAGTGAATCTTTCTTAACGGGCATGAATGAAGAAGAACGCTTACAAGTGCAGCAAGGTCCACCACAATTGAAACTGGCACAACAAATATTATCACCACAAACAGCATTTTTAATTAATACCATGATGCGGGACGTTGTAAACCATGGTACTGGTCGGCGTGCACTGTCTATCGGGCGTAAAGACCTGGCAGGTAAAACAGGTACGACGAATGATCAACGTGATGCCTGGTTTACCGGTTTTAATACAGATTTAGCAACCATTGCCTGGGTTGGTTTCGATAATCCGCGTCCACTTGGTGATAGGGAAACAGGTGCTCAGGCAGCATTACCCATGTGGATAGACTATATGCGGGCAGCATTAAATGGCGTTGAAGAAAAGCAGCTTGAGCAACCGCCAGGTCTAGTATCAGTCCGTATCGATCCAAAAACAGGTAAGTTGGCGAACCCAGCAACCCAAGATGCAATATTTGAATTTTTCCTGGCAGACCAGGTGCCGACTGAGCAAACTGAAAATATTGATAGTGAGCAAACAGGTACTTCGACTGAAACCCCATCAGCTGATATAACTGAAGATATTTTTTAACCGGGTTCCCATCATTATGTCGCAGCGTGATCATGATCATATGCGCCAGCGTCTGGCGCAAAAATCAGCACAAATTTTGTTAGATAGCGGTAGCCGTGATTTTAAAGCGGCTAAGCAAAAAGCCGCGCAACAACTTGGTGCAACAGACACAAAAAGTTTACCGAATAATTCTGAAATTGAATTGGCTTTAATTGAATATCAACGACTTTTTCGTGCTGGCAGTCAACCCGAACATTTAAACCGCTTACGAAAAATTGCAATAGAGGCAATGCAATTTTTATCCTGCTTTTCACCACGGTTAGTCGGCAGCGTCTTAAGTGGTACTGCGGATGAACATTCAATCATTCGCATCCATTTGTTTGCAGACACGGTTGAAAGCGTGGGGTTTTATTTACTGGATAATCAAATACCCCATAAGCTGGGTGAGCGTCGTTTAAAGACAGGCACAGAACAATATCAGCATTATTCAACTTACGAGTTCGTGGTGGATGAAGCTCGTGTTGAACTCGTGATTTTTTTACCTAAGCAGCGTCAAGTCCCTTTGAGTCCAGTTGATGGTAAGGTGATGAAACGTGCGGACATAACCGAAGTAGAAGCCTTATTAAATAAGGATAGTAGTTAGTTATTGTTGTTGTGGTATTTTATTCCCTGTCTTTAGCGACACCGGTATCAACAGCAGCTTCAGATACGGCTTTAGGTACAAAATCCTGTAAGCGTGCATCAAAGGGTTTTGGAATAATATAATCTTTTCCAAACTCAAGCTTGTCTACGCCATACGCATCGAGAACACTCTGTGGTACAGGTTCTTTGGTTAAGGCGGCAAGTGATTTAACAGCAGCAATTTGCATTTCTGTATTTATACAGGTTGCCCTGACATCCAGTGCGCCACGGAAAATAAAAGGGAAGCCTAAAACATTATTGACCTGATTAGGATAATCACTCCTGCCCGTGGCCAGGATAATATCATCACGAGTTTGTTTCGCTAGTTCCGGGTTGATTTCGGGATCAGGGTTAGATAAAGCAAAAACAATAGGGTTTGCTGCCATTGATTTTAGCATTTCTGGTTTTAACAGGTTGGGCCCTGATACACCAATAAAGACATCTGCGTCCTGCATGGCATCACTTAATGTTCGACGTGAAGATTCTCGTGAGAATTCCTGTTTATATTTATTTACATCTTCACGGCCGTTATAGACCACACCTTTGCGATCAACGAGGTAAATTTTTCGTGCCCCTAGACTTTTTAGCATTCGCATTGCGGCTATGCCTGCTGCACCGGCACCTAAACAAACGATATGGGCTTTTTCAATTTCACGGCCGCTAATTTCAAGTGCATTAAGTAAACCAGCCGCAATGATAATAGCGGTGCCATGTTGATCATCATGAAAAACAGGAATTTTAAGTTGTTCTTTTAGCTGCTCTTCTATTTCAAAACAACATGGCGCCGCAATGTCTTCAAGGTTAATTCCGCCAAAGGTTGGTGAAATATTTTTTACGGTTTGTACAAATTCTTCAATTGAATCGGCATCAACTTCAATATCCATCACGTCAATGTCAGCAAATTTTTTAAATAATACAGCTTTGCCTTCCATCACGGGTTTACCGGCCAGTGCACCAACGTTACCTAAACCTAAAACGGCGGAGCCATCAGTTATCACGGCCACCAGGTTACCTTTATTAGTATATTGATATGCCGCTTCAGGATCTTCAGCTATCGCACGTACCGGTGCAGCGACACCGGGTGTGTAGGCAAGACTGAGTTCACTTTGTGTATCACAGGGCTTGGTTAGCGCGGTGGCAGTTTTACCCGGAGCAGGATTAGCATGGTAATCAAGGGCGGCTTGTTTTAATTCATAGGATGTGAGTTTTTTGTCAGTCATGCTTAGCTCTTTAATTTATAAATATTCAGGTATTACACGGTATTTTAAGTGTAACAGTAGACGGCTTGTCAGTCAGTGTTAAGTAATTGTATTGAGGCAGGATGCTTAATTGACATTCTATATTCATTATTCCGGTAATAGATCCAGCCACGTGCAATAAGTTTCTTGTTTAATAATTCATTTGGACGGTAAGTTGAAAACTGCACCAGGTATTTTTTTTGAACTTTTAAGGCAAACTTCGTATCCAGGTTTAACCAGAATGAGGAGCTGCTTTCACCAATACGCTGTACTCTGCCAATAACCTGCTGAAACCCGAGATTTGATTTAGAAAGTGTAGACGCTTTTATAGGTTTGCTAAAGTCATGGCCCCAGATTCCATGTTGCTGTTTTTTCGCATCATACTCGGCTTTTTTATAACAGTTTAAAAAATTAAGGTTTGGTGGAATGGCGATACTATAACCCAGACCCTCACGGAGGAGGATGGCAGATATATTGTCACCACCGGGTGTGAAAATATGTGCAAGGAGTCGTTTATAGCGATCGTGTTTATCGGTTCCTAAAATTATTTTTAGCTTGTTTTGGTTAGCATGAATAATTTTTTCTAGCCTTTTTTTAGCTTCGGGGTAAAAAGGCTGGTCTGGCATACCATCATGGCCACGTTCAGGGGTGTTAATACCGATAAGCCTTAATTTTTGTCCATCTGCGAGGCGTAGCGTGTCTCCATCATAAACTTTGCTGACAGTGATGGTTTGATCGTAATGCTGGCTATTGCAGTTCGTTGCATGGATGCTGAATGAAAAAATAAGCAGGATAAAAAATACAAAAGGCGTCCAATTGGACGCCTTTTGTTTATGATACAAATTGTCTGACACGTGATTACTTGCCAAATTATTTTTGGCCGTATTTTTGTTTGAACTTGTCAACACGTCCTGCAGTATCAAGTAATTTTTGCTTACCGGTGAAAAAAGGATGGCACTGTGAACAAACTTCAATTGTTTGATCTTTGCAACTTGCTGAGCGAGTTTTAAAGCTGCTGCCACAGCTGCAAGTTACTGTAATTTCTTCGTATGCTGGATGGATATCAGCTTTCATTATAAAGACCTCTATATTTTTGAACATCGCCACGAGTCTAATAAATTCGTTAAGAATTTGGTTAAACTTGCACCATGTACATTATTGGACGGGCGATCATACGGAAAAGGTTTAGGCACAGCAAGCTTTTATCTTAATTTTAACGGTTAAATTCTGAGGCTAATAATTGGAACTGGTTTTTTGTTTTACCGGGAAAGGGATAACATTGGCCTGCATAGGCGTAACCGGGGCAGAAAATCCATCATCTTGTATGGAATGCAGGAGTCCTGAGAGCTGTTCAAATGTTTCCCACATCAGCTCTGAAATTGCGATGCAGGCAGACATGGCTGAATCTTTGTGTTGCTCACGGATTTTATCGATACGCCATTGCAAACCTCGCAGTCGACGTTTTTGGCGCTGACTACTGGCTTTCTCGATGAGAAGGTCAATTTGATCCTGGCGGAGTTGTTCAAATTTTTCAGGATCTGTTGAAGCCAATAATGACCAGTATTCAAAATCGATGTCTTCTATTGAACTACCTGACATAAGCCTGTTCCTTACTTAATTTATGATGATGCGACTCTTTTAAGCCTAACTATTTTGGACATTGAAAGCTGTCAAAAGCCGGATATTTTTTGCTAAATTGTGAATTAGTAAGAGGGATTTTAGCGTATTTCTCAATAGACACACAAATTGTCTAGAAATTACATGAAGAGGATGCGTTATCCTGTTAAGAATCGGGAAAAGTTTATAATTTGTTTTGAAAGGGTGAGGTTGGGGCAAATGAAGTCTGCCCCAAAAATTGAGCTAATTAACTGCTTTTAATAGAGTTTTTACTTTTTCATGGAGTCAAAAAAATCATTGTTTGTTTTCGTGCCTTTTAAGCGATCATGCAGGAATTCCATTGAGCCAATTTCATCCATGTCATGCACAACTTTACGAAGGATCCACATCTTTTGCAGCTCATCAGGCTTCGTGAGAAGTTCTTCACGACGTGTTCCTGAGCGGTTAATGTCAATGGCTGGATACAAGCGTTTTTCAGCAATTTTACGATTAAGATGAATTTCCATATTACCCGTGCCCTTGAACTCCTCGTAGATAACATCATCCATTCGTGAACCCGTTTCTACCAGTGCGGTAGCGAGGATGGTTAATGAACCTCCTTCCTCTACATTACGAGCTGCACCAAAGAAGCGTTTTGGGCGGTGTAAGGCGTTCGCATCTACACCACCGGTGAGAACCTTTCCTGATGATGGAATAACGGTGTTATAGGCGCGTGCAAGACGTGTGATGGAGTCGAGTAAGATCACCACGTCTTTTTTATGTTCTACCAGGCGTTTGGCTTTTTCAATTACCATTTCAGCCACCTGCACATGGCGACTTGCAGGTTCATCAAAGGTTGATGAAACGACTTCACCACGAACAGAGCGGGACATCTCGGTGACTTCCTCGGGACGTTCATCAATAAGTAGAACGATAAGGTGGCATTCGGGGTTATTGTGCGTAATGGCATGTGCAATATCATGCAACATCATGGTTTTACCGGCTTTCGGTGGTGAAACGATTAAGCCACGCTGTCCTTTACCGATGGGAGCTGTGAGGTCAATGATACGGGCAGTCATGTCTTCACTGCTACCATTACCTACTTCCAGGGTAATACGCTCATTTGGATGTAATGGCGTCAGGTTTTCAAACAGGACTTTATGCTTGGCATTTTCAGGTGGTTCAAAGTTAATCTCATTTACCTTGAGTAAGGCAAAATAACGTTCCCCATCTTTTGGTGGACGAATTTTACCTGCTACGGTATCACCAGTACGTAAATTAAAACGGCGTATCTGGCTCGGTGAGACGTAAATATCATCAGGACCTGCCAGGTACGAACTATCAGCAGAGCGTAAGAATCCAAAACCATCCTGGAGTATTTCTAATACACCATCGCCGTAGATGTCTTCACCACTTTTAGCATGGGATTTGAGAATTGAGAAAATAATATCTTGTTTTCGCGATCGTGACAGGTTGTCGATACCCATGTCAGATGCAATTTTAATAAGTTCAGGAACGGGATTTTGTTTGAGTTCTGATAGATTCATTTTGAGGATTCTTTAATTTAATGAAAATACGACACGGGTTTACGCGATTGCGTGTACGGTGTACTGATTTTTTATTCGTTGTTAATGAAGTTTTGAGGTTTTGCCGCTCGTATTTATTACAGACAGAGCGAAATGGTTAAAAATTTTGAAATTAGTTATTAAGCGAACATTAACATCAAAAGCCAAAAACGTCCAGCATTCTATTATTATTTAGCCGGACGTTTTTGAGATATTTTTACAGGTTGCTGTCAATAAATGCAGCCAGTTGTGACTTAGAAACAGCCCCTACCTTGGTTGCTTCAACATTACCATTTTTGAAAATCATTAATGTGGGAATTCCGCGGATCCCAAATTTTGGTGGTGTAGCGGGATTTTCATCAATATTGAGTTTAGTGACTTTAAGTTTGCCGGCATATTCTTCAGCAATCTCATCAAGAATAGGGGCAATCATTTTGCAAGGGCCACACCAGTCTGCCCAATAATCAACTAATACGGGACCTTCGGCATTTACAACTTCAGCATCAAAGCTGTCATCTGTGGCATATACGATCTTGTCGCTCAAGGTAGTGTCTCCTGTGACTTAACTTTTTTTTATTGTAGTCGTTATTGAAAAAAATCTATACCTCCATTTGAGCTTAAGCTGACGTTTATTTCAAGTCCAATCTTGACAAGTATCTGTTATGCTATGCGCCATGAGTGAACAACATTTAACCACAACGAAATTTTCCAGCTTTGATTTACCTGCCGAAGTATTACAAGGTGTTGATGAATCAGGCTTTTTATACTGTACACCAATCCAGGAAGCCTCTTTACCATTTGCATTGCAAGGTAGAGATATTGCCGGACAGGCACAAACAGGGACGGGCAAAACAGCGGCATTTTTATTAGCCACTTATGTTCATCTGCTAAAGAATCCTTCTCCAGGTCATAGAAAAAAGACTCA
>JAOUOK010000375.1 GCA_029880425.1 Gammaproteobacteria bacterium | reverse complement strand
AAAGGGGGTACAACAATATAAATAGTAGAGACCATCTTTATGAAAGACAGCGTTATGCAACGGGGAGTAATTATATCTATTTTCCTGCTTGTATCAGGATTGTTTTTTTCTCAAGCCAGTTACGCCATGAAAATGGATCATTCCAAGCATCAGAAATCATCATTGCCTGAAGTTTGTCAAAATAAGAACACGATACCAACATTACAGTGTGCTTCGACAACTTCATCTCACTTTGATAATAATGGAAATTTATGGGTGGCGTGGTATAACTCCGGCCATGTTTATCTCAGTCAATCAGGTGACAAAGGAAAAACTTTTCAACCTCCGGTGATTGTTAATCGTAGTCCTGAGCTGGTTTATGCTAAAGGTGAAAACCGTCCCAAGCTGGCATTTGGTAACAACGGTGAAATTTATGTTTCATGGACAATGAAATTAACTGAAAAACGTTTCAGTGGGCATATTCGTTTTAGTCGTTCTGTTGATGGCGGTAAAACCTTTTCAGATCCGCTGACGGTCAATGATCATCTTGAAGTAACCAGTCATCGTTTTGATTCAATGGCAGTCAATAAGAACGGTGATATTTATATCGCCTGGTTAGATAAACGTGATTTACTGGCAGCAAAAAAAGCGGGAAAAAAATACAATGGGTCTGCAGTTTATTATGCGCTTTCAACAAATAATGGAAAGTCGTTTCTTGAAAATAAAAAAATAGCAGATACCTCGTGTGAATGTTGCCGCACTGCTATCGCTATAGATACCGACCAGCTTCCCGTTATTGTCTGGCGCCATATTTTTGGTGACAATATTCGTGATCACGGCATCGTGAAATTTTCACAGCGTAACCAGCCAGGAAAAATAAAACGCCTGAGTTTTGATAAATGGCATATCGAAGGATGCCCTCATCATGGCCCTTCAATTTCAATCGCGGATGATGGGGTTTATCACACCACCTGGTTTAACAATGCACCTCAACGGCATGGCTTATTTTATGCTAAATCCACAGATAAAATGGCTGCTTTTTCAACGCCAATGAATTTTGGTGATTATGAAAAGACTGCCGCCCATCCAGATGTCTTAAGCCTGGGTAATAAAGTATTTATCGTCTGGAAAGAATTTGATGGTAAGCAATCTGCACTTTACATAAAACAATCACTTGATGCTGGTCACTCCTGGACTAAACCAAAACAACTGGCAACAACTACAGCAATAACAGATCATCCTTTTGTGATTAGTGATAATAAAAATGTTTATGCCAGCTGGCAAAAAATGGGTGAGAAATTTCAGCTAATTAAAATCGATAATTAAATAACATGTTGGTTAAAATACTATTGCGTTATATTTTTATTTTATTGTTAAGTATTGCAAGTATAACGGTTAGTGCCGGGGAATATTTACGTCCTTTCTTACCCGGTAGTTATTATCAAATACTTGAAAAGCAGAAGCAAAAATCCTTCGTAATGATTCTCTGGTCAGTAGACTGTCCTCCTTGTCACAAAGAACTTGATATGCTGGGGAAATTAGTTGCTAATGATCCTGCTTTAAATATTGTATTGGTTTCAACTGATATAGAAACAGAAAGTAATGAAGTGCAGGCTATTTTATCGAAATATCATCTGGATAAGATGGAGTCATGGATCTTCAGGGGTGAATCAGATCAATCCTTGCGCTATGAGATAGATCGCCGTTGGTATGGAGAGTTACCACGTAGTTATCTTTTTACATCCTCGGGAGAAAGACAGGTGGTAAGTGGAGTACTTTCTGAAAAAAAATTACTTTCCTGGTTAAGATATTAGCACTTATTAATTTACTTCATCAAAAATAAAATCAAGCGTAACCTCCTGGTCTGCTTCAGTAGCACGTATTTGCTTAAGTTCAGGCAAACGGTTTGCCAGGTAAGCACATGTAGCTGAAATCATTCCTTCATTTGCATTTTCAATACTGTATAAAAGACTCAAAGTAATATAGTGTGCGCGTTGCTGTTTATTAGGTGAATCAATCATCTCGCCATTGATTTCTATGCCTTCATTCATATCAATGTCCATCTCATCCAGACGACGACGTAGTAACCCCGGTTCACGATAATTATTCTCATAATCGAGGACTTTATTACCGTTTACATAAACAGATAGCGCTGTTGGCATACTAAGTCCTTTTGCTTTTGATCTCTTAATACAGACACTAATAGTGTAGTGAAGAAAAAATATATTTGATTAAGTAAATGCTCAATATAAACAGGCGTGAAAAATTATAAAAGTGAGTGTTGATCAATTATTTGTGTTAACAATATTTCACATTCTTTAAAGTTTTCAAGTAGTGCGTTATAAAGCTCGGTACATGCCTGAATATTTTCATCTTTTGCTTTTATGCAAATTGACTGGCTGAGATATTGAAATTTGGTAAGACCAAGATTACCACTTGCACTCGTCTGGCTATGAGCCAGGGTAAATATATCTTTAAACGCGGATGCGCTTATTGCCTCTGATAAAAGTGCAAACTGTGGTGGAGTGTCTTGCAGAAATTCATTAAGTAAATCGTAAATCTCATCACCTAGTATTTCTGTGAGATCTTTAAATATATCCTTGTCCATTGTAGGGAAGTTATTTGTCATAGGTAATGTTTATAACATACAGGTGAGTATGAAATAAATGATAAATGGTTGCATTATGAAGTACAAACACCTAGCAAACCTGGGTAATTTAGTATTTGTCAATGTAGGCATTCAGAATATGGAAATATGTTTGCTATACTTTTTACCTTGCGTTGACT
>JAOUOK010000374.1 GCA_029880425.1 Gammaproteobacteria bacterium | reverse complement strand
ACTGGAGGTTATTTTGAAATCGCCCGTCTACTACAAACAGAATCGCCTCAAACAATTACGTGCATTCTGCTATGCCGCACGT
Source organism: Gammaproteobacteria bacterium (assembly GCA_029880425.1). Lineage (GTDB taxonomy): Bacteria > Pseudomonadota > Gammaproteobacteria > UBA6429 > Thiohalophilaceae > JAGLTQ01. The sequence goes on along the minus strand of JAOUOK010000374.1, from coordinate 2,687 downwards.
ACTGGCAGTATTTCACAAACCGCTGAACTGTTATTTTTAAGCCAACCTTCAATTACCCTGCAAATCCAGGCACTTGAACGTGAGATGGATCTCAAGCTATTTGAGCGACGGGGACCCTATATTAACCTTACACCTGAAGGTGATGTTCTTTATGAATTATCAAATCCACTGGTCGAAGGGATTGATAAATTAAGTGAAAGTTTTGCCGCTCAATTTGGTTCACTCGAAAGTGGAGAAATCAATATCGCAGCCGGCGAATCAACTATTCTTTATATTCTTCCCGAAGCAATCACACAATTTGCCCAAAGCTATCCAAAAATTAAAATTAAACTTCATAATGTAACAGGCCGGGATGGCATGGCAATGCTACGAGCTGATGAGGCTGACTTTGCAGTCGGTTCAATGATTGATGTTCCTGAGGATATTACCTATCAGCCGAGTATAAATTTTGATCCTTACCTCATCACCCCACTTGATCACCCGTTAGCAAACAGGAAAAATGTCAAGTTAAAAGAGATTAGCCCCTATGGATTAATCCTTCCTCCACGTCACCTCAGTACATGGAGAATGGTTGACCTGGTATTTAAACAGAACAATGCAAGTTACGAAGTTGCCCTGGAAGCCGGGGGCTGGGAGATCGTAAAAAAATATGTTGCTTTAGGGCTGGGCGTATCCATCGTCACAGATATATGTCTAAGTGAGAACGATAATTTAAGCAAAATACCTTTAAATGAATATTTCCCACAACGCAGTTACGGCATCGTATTGCGAAAAGGAAAGTTTCTAACACCACAGGCAAAACGCTTTATTGATTTAATGGATCCGAATTACTTTAAAGATAATGACATCAGTACAGTTGAATAAAATACGATAATAAAAAAAGGAACCCGAAGGTTCCTTTTTTAATGCTTCATTTTAATTCAGAAAGTCAGGCTTATGCTTCCGCTGCAACTGCTTTCATACTTAAACGAATACGACCTTGTTTGTCGATTTCAAGCACTTTAACTTTTACAACTTCGCCTTCACTGAGTTTATCACTGACGTTTTCAACGCGTTCTTCACAGATTTGTGAAACGTGAACTAAACCATCTTTACCCGGTAAAATTGTAACGAATGCACCGAAGTCCATTAATTTCGCTACCTTACCTTCGTAAATTGAACCTACTTCAACATCAGCGGTTAGTTGCTCTACCTGGCGACGTGCTTCTTCAGCTGCTGCGCCTTCACTTGAAGCAATCTTAACCATACCTTCATCACTGATGTCGATATTAACGCCAGTCGCTTCAGTAATTGCACGGATAGTTGCACCACCTTTACCAATAACGTCACGGATCTTGTTAGGATTAATTTTGAAAGTGACAAAACGTGGAGCGAAATCTGACATCACTTCACGAGGCTTATCGATAACGGCGTTCATTTCTTTAAGGATAGTTAAACGGCCTTCTTTAGCCTGGGCTAAAGCGATTTCCATAATCTCTTTCGTGATACCTTCAATCTTGATATCCATTTGTAAAGCAGTGATACCTGTATCGTTACCCGCTACTTTGAAGTCCATATCACCTAAGTGATCTTCATCACCCAGGATATCGGTCAGAACAGCAAACTTGTTACCTTCTTTGATCAAGCCCATTGCGATACCTGCAACCGGTGCAGTTGTTGGTACACCTGCATCCATCATTGACAGGCTTGAACCACACACTGAAGCCATTGAACTTGAACCGTTTGATTCTGTGATTTCAGATACAACACGTAAACTGTATGGAAACTCTTCCATATCAGGCATGATACCCATTACACCACGTTTCGCTAAACGGCCATGACCAATCTCACGACGCTTTGGCGTACCAACACGTCCAGTTTCACCTACTGAATAAGGAGGGAAGTTGTATTGCAGCATGAATGGTTCGCGGTATGAACCTGTTAAGGCATCAATAATTTGAGAATCACGTTCTGTACCTAAGGTTGTTACAACCAGTGCCTGAGTTTCACCACGTGTGAATAATGCTGAACCATGTGCACGTGGTACAACGCCAGTTTTTACCGTGATTTTACGCACAGTCTTAGTATCACGACCATCGATACGTGGTTCACCATCTAAAATCTTGGTACGTACCACTTTACTTTCGATTTTTTCAATTGCTTCACGAACTTCTTCAGCTGAATAACCGTCTTCATCTTCAGAAACCAGTTTTTCTTTAACAGCAGTACGAATTTCGCTTAAGCGTGTGTAACGCGTCATTTTTTCACTGATCGTGTACGCTTCTTTGAAGTCAGCTTCAGAAGCAGCAGACACATCAGACATTAATTTTTCATTTTCTTCAGGAGCAACCCAGTCCCAGGACTCAGCACCCACTTCATCAGCAAATTCTTTGATTGCAGAAATAGCAACCTGGAATTGCTCATGACCATACATTACTGCACCTAACATGACGTCTTCAGAAAGCAGTTTAGCTTCAGATTCAACCATTAATACTGCATCAGCAGTACCGGCAACAACTAAATCAAGATCAGATTCTTCTTTGCAAACAGTAGGTGATGGGTTTAATAAGTATTGTCCATCTTTGTAGCCAACACGTGCTGCACCGATAGGGCCATTAAATGGCGCACCCGTGATAGAAAGCGCGGCAGAAGTACCAAGAAGTGAAACAATATCAGGGCTGATATCTGGGTCTAACGAAATAACCGTA
>JAOUOK010000373.1 GCA_029880425.1 Gammaproteobacteria bacterium | reverse complement strand
GGACAGTTCAATCTGATATGAAATCAAATAGTCACTATCATAGACCTCATTATACAAATCAATTTTTACCGCTTCGCCAGGTTTTACTTTGGTATATTGACCTTTAGGCGTATGGCTTGAATAAAAGTCATCATCAACTGTCAGCATGCAAGCCGTGTAATAATTTACATAGTCCAGCGTTTCATCACTGCCATTAACAAAGATCACATCATATTCACAACTTGAGTCGGTATATTTCATGCAAATCCAGTATATGGGTTGCATTTCATCTTCCGGTTTTTTCTCAAAGCCAAATACCCGTTGTCTAAATTCGTACTGTTCTTTTCTTTCAGCCAGGTATGTTTCGGCAATATTTGCAATGCGTTTTTCTTTCATATCATTTCTCCTTTGGATTATGAAGGTTTAATAAATGGTTTGGTTGTTTACCTTTTACGGTAAGGGTTGCTCGTTGCTCTGGTTTAATCTTCTGTTCTCTTAATTGCCCAGATGGTGTTATCACCACATGGTCATCTTTACAGTAATAAAAGACGTAGTAGTGAATGTTTCCCCAAATAGTCAGTTGCCCGTTGCGTTGTTCAAAGTGCTCTATAGCCAGTTGTCTGGCTATTTCTACCTGTTGACTAATTGGTTTAATACGTTGTGTTTTACTCAGAAAAATCCGTCTTTCAGATTCAAGTAGTGCCAGCACAAAAATGGGTTGGTTCTTTCTAACGAATCCGGTTTCGACAAATAAATAGCTTTTAAAAGCCTGTTGTATGGTTGCCAGTTTATCTTCAATAGAGGACAGTTCTTTTAAATAAAAGTCCTGGTCAATTTTAAGTAACTCACAGAATTTTATAATCAGTTGCTTGTGGCTGTAACGATATCCGTAGGTAGGATTATCCAGTCCCATAGAGGAAGATGTTTTTATTTTATGTAATGCAGTTTGTGCGTTGGCCAGTGAGCCACCACGATAGCCCAGACAGCCAAGTATTTCTGTTTCCGGTATATGCATTAGTTTTAAAACGATAAGAGATTGTAAGGTCACGATGAGCCTCCTTGTGAACGTGTTTTTTGCCAGCTCGCAAAAAAGGCACGCTCTCAAAGAAGAGACCTTTATCTTTTAGCAGTATTTATTAAACGCCCGCAAGCTGACTCAAATCGGCGTTGTTTTCACTCTTTTAATTATGGTGATTAATGGAAAAAATTCAAGGGCAGAACAATTGAAAAGAATTCTAATCCAGTTTAATTTTCCTTGCCCTGATTTATTAGGTTTATGATTGGTATAAATACTGCTGAAAACCCACAAACACTTCTCGAATGTTCGTTGCGGCACCAAGCTCAGCCACTGCATCTTTGACGCCGTGATATTTCAGGTCTACCAAAACTTCTAACTTTTCATTAGATAGTTCTCCAACACCTTGTTCGATATAGTGCTTAAGAACAAATTCGATAAATTCCTGCTGTTTATAGTCATAATGTGAAAAAATTGTATCTCTGTGAGTATCAACCCGTTCATGGCGTGTCATCATTGGTGAAGCAAAGGCAATAAAAGCAAGCACATCATACACATCACTGTTTTCTGCATCAACGACAGCTTTTATTTCTTCAAATTGAGTGTTTCCAAAGCCTTTATCTTCCAGCTCATCTAATAGTTTTTGACGTGTGTCTGGTTGACTCCATACATCGCGGAGTTCATCTTCATTTTTGAATAGTTTAGGTAATTCACCAAAAAGTTTTTCTACAAATTGTGCCGCAGAAATGGGTTTGCCCTCTTCTCCCCAGAATGTCGTTACAGAAATATTTTTTATATCTCTGGCTTTCCCATCAGCCAGCTTAACTTTTATTATTGTGTTTTTCTCGCACTCGCATGGGTACATATTACACTTTGGACATTCTTCAGGTTCTGGTTTTTCACAGATACATGGCATGTTGCCACAAAGTTCACAAGGCTCTGGCGGATTTTTGATACATGCGCATGGTAATGCACCACATCTGCTGCAGGGTTCTGGCTCAAGTGGTTCGCCATCCCACTGTTCATCATTAAAGTGTTTATAGGCTTCGACAAAGTCGTAAATGGTGAAGTAGTCTTTACCATCAAATAATCTGGTACCACGGCCTACAATCTGCTTAAACTCTATCATTGAATTAATAGGACGTAACAGAACAATATTTCTTATATTTCGAGCATCAACACCAGTTGATAGTTTTTGTGATGTTGTCAGAATGGTTGGTATCGTTTTTTCGTTATCCTGAAACACTCTTAAAAAGCGTTCGCCTTCTGCACCGTCATGGGCGGTAACACGAACACAATAATTGGGATCGGTGCTGGTACTGGTTTGGTTAATAATATCTCTAATCAACAGCGCATGTTTTTGGGTAGCACAGAAAACAAGGGTCTTTTCTTTCTGGTTAATCTGCTGCATAAACAGGTTAACGCGGTATCTTTCTCTCTCTTCAATTTCAATGTCTCGATTGAAGTTTTTTTCCTTGTATAACTTTTCCTTATCAATTTCACCTTTTATCACCTGATCATCCGATTCATAAGTATAATCATCAAGTGTGGTCGCTATCTGTTTTACTTTAAAGGGGGTCAGGTAGCCATCATTAATGCCTTCTTTCAGTGAGTAGATATAAACGGGATCACCAAAATAGCGATAGGTATCAGCATTATGTTTGCGTAATGGTGTTGCGGTTAAACCCAGTTGAACAGCAGGCGAGAAGTATTCCAGAATACCACGCCAGTTACTTTCGTCATTTGCACCACCACGGTGACATTCATCAATAACTAT
>JAOUOK010000372.1 GCA_029880425.1 Gammaproteobacteria bacterium | reverse complement strand
GGCGCATGCTTGCGGTGCCAATGATTTTATTATTAAACCGGTCAGTGCTGCCGAGCTGGTGGAACGGGCTAATTTTCACACCGAAGAAAAGTTATCCGGCAGACCATCAGAACTTGATTTGAGTACATTTACTGAAATTGAATCTACCATTATTGAGTCGCCAGATATTAATACTACCCTGGAAATCATACGTGGCGCGAAAGAAGGCACGATTGAAGCTTTCGCGGTGGATTTGGCAATAGAGGTATTACCTTTACTGGATTATTGTAATAAGACGTTTGATCTTAAGCTTGATTCAGAGATGGATAAAATTAAAAGTACTTTACAAAAATACAGTATTTAAAATCTTTTATAGCCAAAGCCTGTAACTTAATACCCCTGGTAATGATTATGTAAAACAAAGTTAAACTTAAGTGTGTTTTCTTTTTGTTTTCATGGTTTTATGCAAGACTAAATATAAATTAACTTTATTTGAAAGTTATATTTTATATATTTAGGACAAGCAAATTGTGTCATCTCTTTACCAAATACAAAATCGATATAAATTAGGTGCTATCCTGGTAATTGCTGTTGTCCTGATACTAATAATATTCTGGGCCGTGGAGTTTTATTATTCTTTAAAAAATGTTTCCCAGGATCAGGAACAATTTATACAAGAGCATCAAAATCAGAAAATTGACAGAAAAGCAGAACAGTTTCGCATCCTATTTCATGAAATAAACCAGAGTGCCAGAACCATTTCGTTATTACCGATGGTCCGCAGTCTTAATGGTTATAACAGAACGAGTGAAGAGCAGGATATTGTTAAAGAAGGGCGATTTTCTCTTGATGCTCATCGTACCCTGCAACAGCTCTATACCAATTTACAAAATAATGTCCGTGTTTCAGAAGTATATTTTGTACTGGATGGTTTTAATCCGGAAAAGGATATACCGGTTTTTATGTATGACGATTTTATCGCGGGTGTTAACACTCCCGAGTCTGATTCATCATTGATTATTGAAGATATTCCGGAAGAGCTGGAAGAAGAGGAATATAAATATTTTCCTGTTCAGCTGAACTGGTTTCGACGTAATACACCAGAATTCATCTGGACACATAGCCTGGATAAGATTCCTGTCAGGCTCTCTCCTTTATTACGTACATGTGATAATCAGCAATATGAATCTATTAAGCATGGCCAGGTAACAGACTCTTATGGAATCATTTATGCCTTACCGGTTTATTCAAACCAGACTAACCGCTTCAAGGGCATGATAACAGTCGTGTTGCGTGAAAATATACTGGAAGCACTTTTACTTGATGTTCCGTTCATTCCTGTAACAGGTAATGACAAAGTCAAACAACGGCAACAAGGCTGGAAAATGCCAGCTATTTCGATGTTTCAGCTGGCTCAGGAAGAGTATGGCATTGTTATAAAAGACAGGCGAAACAAGATGTTCAATAGTAATGGTCACTTAATGACATCAGGACGCTGGATGGAAAAAGAGTATGAGTTATCGACCGGTATAGTCTGGAAATTAAAACACTACCTGACACCTTCAGTCATTGAAGAAAAGTCTTTGCCTTTTATTGACAGGAAAAACTATATTGTCGTAACACGATTATTAATTATTATTGTATTTACTGCTGTACTCATGTGGATCACACGCATGATAAACCGCTCACGTAAAGAACTTCTGCAAAGGGCTTATTACGACAGTTTAACCAGCTTGCCGAACCGGACACAGTTATTTGACTGTATTAATCACAGGATTAATAGTTCCAGAAATGCCCGCTTAAAATTTTCTATATTGATAATTAACCTTACTAATTTTAGTTCTGTTAATCAGCATTATGGTTATATTGCTGGTGATCACCTGCTTAAATTATTTGCAGAAAGGCTTAATAGAATATTAAATGGCGGCTTATGTAAGGCTATTAGCGAGGGTGTTAGTTTAGATAATAATACACTTATTGCGCGTCTTAGTGGTGATGAGTTTGCTGTTGTGACAAGTGATTATGTTAATAAGTATGATATTTTAAAATTAATTAAAATATTACAACCTGAATTACTTATCCCCTTTGTGCTTGATAATGGTGTTGAAATTAAGATTAACGTTAATATCGGGGTATCAATTTTTCCACATGATGCGACAACAAGTAGCAGCCTGGTATCATGTGCTGATACAGCTTTACAGGAAAGTCGCAGGATCATAGGGGATAACTATTATTTGTTTGATGACGAACTCCGCTTACGTTGTGAAAAGTTACATCATCTTACTGAGACGCTCAAAGGAGCACTTGAGAAAAATCAATTTGAAATTGTCTATCAGCCAAAGCAAAGGCTTAAAGATAACCGGGTAATTTCATTAGAAGCACTTTTACGCTGGCGACATCCTGAGTTTGGACTGGTTTCTCCTCTGGAATTTATTCCGATTCTTGAGCAGAGTAATGGCATTATCGAGGTAGGATATTGGGTGATTGAGCAGGCATGCCTGGATCTTGCTGATTTAACCCGGCAGGGGTTTGACGATATTGCTATCAGTGTCAATGTATCTGTCAACCAGTTACACCATGAAAATTTTCACCTTGATGTTGGGGCTATCCTGGAAAAAAATTCAATTGAACCACGTCGTTTGATTCTTGAAATTACAGAATCTATTATGATGGAAAATATTGAGGAGAGCATAGATATTCTTAATCATTTAAATGAACAGGGATTTCCTATTGCTATAGATGACTTTGGTACCGGTTACAGCTCACTGACATACCTGCAAAACCTTCCAATAACG
>JAOUOK010000371.1 GCA_029880425.1 Gammaproteobacteria bacterium | reverse complement strand
TTACAAAACTCGCAAAACCTGGTACTGGGAATTTCACGCGCAGCGGCAGTTAAATCATTTTATCCCATTTTAAAATCGGTATCGCGAGATGAAAACCATCCCGGTATTCGCTTATTGCGCAAAAAAATAAACCGTTACCTGGAAGGTTTTCAAACGATTATTCCCGGTGAATTTGTTATTCGTATTCTTGATGTAAACGGCAACACACTGGTAAAGGTGAGCCAAAATAAAACCAGTGATGCACAGTTTGAAAGCTTACAGGGTATTCATTATGTTGAGCACCAGGTTGCCAGCTCAGCTGAATTAAGATCACTGGAAAAATTACCGGCTGATGAAGTGCACTTTTTTACCCTGCCCCAGCATGCCTTAAGAGAAGAAAATAATTTTATTAACCCTTTACTTGATTTTGCTGTTCCACTTTATGATAAAAGTGACTGGCTGGGTACCCTGGTCGTCACCTTCAGTGGTGTACAAATTGATCATATTGTTAATAACAATACCCGCTTATACAAAGGCAAGTTATTAATCGCTGAAAATAACCCGGATGATGCTAACCGACACGGCTTTGTTATTTATAGTGAAAATGAAAAACTCAGTATTTCACAGCCCCGCTCTTCATTAATGAGCTTGCCAAAACAGCTCAGTGATAAATTATTCAGCGAAAGCATTCAAAGTGAAGAAGGTCTGTTCAAACAAAATGGTAACTTAATTTATTATTCAGAATTTTACCCTTATCCCAACCGCTTGCTTGGCTGGGTCATCACGACACAGATTAATGAAGATATTATTTCCGCCCCGTTTAAGAATAACCGGCTAGCGATCTGGTTGTTTGCGGCAACGGCATTATTTGTCACCTTGATTATGACAGGCTTTGCAGTAAGAAAAATTTCAAAACCGATTTGTAGCCTGGCTTACCAGCTTAAAAGTTTTGCTGATGGTAAAACAGAACAACGTGCTAATACTCAACAAACCATCGCTGAAATTGAAGTTCTGTCTTCATCTTTTAATTACATGGCAGACACCCTGGTTAAAACTCAAAACCAGCGTGACCAGGCTCAAAATATGGTATTGCAGGACAATAAGCTGGCAAGTATTGGGCAAATGGCAGCAGGCATAGGGCATGAAATAAACAACCCGCTTAATAATATATTGTCTTATAGCAAGTTAATCAGCCGCACCATTGCTAAAAACGCGGCTGATTTAGATACAAAAACACTCAATAACCTGCAGCATGATATCGATTCACTCAGGAATGAAACCTTGCGTGCTTCTGAAATTATTAAAGGTCTGTTAAATTTTGCCCGGCAAATGCCACCTCAACTAGAGGTTTTTTCTGTCAAACATTGGCTACAAAAATCAATCTCACTGGTACAACAAACAGCAAAAGTAAAACAGGTTGAAATTTATTTAAACTATGATGGTGATGATGTATTTGAAGGTGACCAGGCCCAGTTACAACAGGTCATCATTAACCTGTTATTAAACTCGGTCCAGGCCAGTAATAATGATGCCGCGATTAATATCGATGTCGAATGCAATGATGAACAACTGAAAGTCGTAATACAGGATCAGGGCTGTGGTATCAGTGAAGACATGTTGAATAATATTTACGATCCATTTTTTAGTACCAAGGAAGAAGGTGAAGGCACAGGCTTAGGTTTATCTATTAGTTTAGGTATAATCGAGTCTCACCAGGGCAGCCTGTCAATAGAAAATAATACGACCGGCACAACAGGCACAACCGCGACACTCGTTTTACCTATAAAACATAATTAAGGATAACAAAGTGAATCAAAAGCCCCGCATAATTTTTGTTGATGATGATCCCAACGCGGGTGAGCTCATGTTACGTTTCAGTGAAGAAGCGAGTTATTCCTGTACTGTTTTTCGTCTGCCCGAACAAGCACTTGAACATTTTAAAAAAGAAGGCGCTGATTTAATCGTCAGTGATTTACGCATGCCCAAAATGACCGGGGTAGAATTATTGCGTGCGGTCAGGGAACACACACCTGATATCCCATTTATTATTATCACCGGTTACGCCAATATTGATGACGCCATTAATGCATTACGCCTCGGCGCATCTGACTTTATCAAGAAGCCGTTTGATATGGATGAACTGCAGATCCTGATCGAAAAAACACTGGGTCACAAGGCACTGCTTGAAGAAAACCATTTATTAAAACGTCAGCTTAACTTTGAAAATAATACCTTTGGCATGATTGGCTCATCCAGAGAAATGCAGGAAGTCTATAAGCTGATCCATAAAATTTCCGACATCCGCTGTAACGTCATTATCCAGGGTGAATCCGGTACCGGCAAAGAACTCGCGGCCCGTGCAGTTCATTTTGAAAGCCAGTTTGCAGATAAACCGTTTGTTGTCATTGATTGTGGCTCGCTTACCGATACCTTACTGGAAAGCGAATTATTTGGTCACGAAAAAGGCGCGTTTACCGGCGCACAAAAAACCAAGCAAGGCTTACTTGAAATAGCCTCCGGTGGCACCGTTTTTCTTGATGAGATTGGAAATATTTCAGATGCCATGCAAACCAAGTTAATGCGTGTTATCCAGGAAAAACAAATCACCCGTGTTGGCGGCGTTACCCCGATTGAGATTGATGTGCGATTTATTGTCGCCAGTAACCGTGATCTTGAACGCATGGCGATGTCCAATGAATTCCGCCATGACTTGTATCACCGGCTTAATGTCGTAAAACTGACCATGCCAAGCTTGCGTGATCATCGTGATGACATCCCGTTACTTATTCAGCATTTTATTGAGCTCT
>JAOUOK010000370.1 GCA_029880425.1 Gammaproteobacteria bacterium | reverse complement strand
GTTGCCTGTTCAAGATGTACTTTAAATAGTTCAATGTTGTCCAGCAGGGTTTGGTTAAGCCGAAAAACGAGCCCCAGGCAAAAGTCACCTAATGTTTTTGCTTTAGTTAATGCCGTTGCAAAGTGATCGGGATCATTTATAACATCAGAAGGGATTTCGAGGATAAAACGAAAGGTATCGGCTACGTCATCTGTCCATTCATCGAGCTCATCAACATCAAGCCAGTGATCAGCGGGGACGTAAACCACGGGAAATTCATTGGAATAAAAGCCCAGTTGCCAGTCTGCAGGTAAATCTTCATCGTAAAATTCATCTATCCAGGCCCGGTGTTTCCACCCACATGCGCCAATCAGTACCCGGTGGCTTTCTACAGACATAGTGTTCCTTTAAAATTAAGTAAAATGCAGGTGTTATTCTCTAATATATGAAATAATATAACAAACCATGAGCAACGTAATTCAATTTAAGAAACCCCGCTTAAAAGATAAACACAAAGGGCGCACCCTGTGTAAAAGTGGTTTTCATAAATGGGAAATCGTTGAAACCCCTTTTGATGTTAAAAAAGGGAAAATGTTAACCACTTACTGTTGCTCACGCTGTGGCAAAACTAAAACTGAAAGCAAGTAATATGTCCGGATCTCACCACTCACTATTAAAAATACTGATTTTAATTATCTCCCTTAGCCTGCTTTCTGCCTGTGCCAGTGTTCCCGGTGGCCCCACAAAAGGGGATCCATTTGAATCCTATAACCGCGCCATGTTTAAGTTTAATGATGGACTTGATGAATACGTTATGCGGCCGGTTGCACGGGGCTATGATGCGGTATTACCCGGCCCGGTAAAAACAGGTGTTTCCAACTTTTTTAGTAACCTTGGCGATATCTTCGTTATTATCAACGACCTTTTACAGTTTAAATTTAAACAGGCCGTTTCTGATACTACCCGTTTTGTCGTTAATTCAACCTTAGGCCTTTACGGTTTATTCGATATTTCCACACCGATGGGGATGGAAAAACATCACGAAGACTTTGGCCAAACCCTTGCAACCTGGGGTATTGGCGAAGGACCTTATATCGTATTGCCTTTCTTTGGACCAAAGACCATGCGTGGTACGGCTGGCTTTGTGATTGAGAGTAGTTATGATCCGGTTTATGACATTGAAAATGATGATGTGATGTGGGGCACCGTTGTATTACGTGCAATCGATGAACGCTATAAGTTACTAGGAGCAAGTCGTGTTGTTGACCAGGCAGCCCTGGATAAATACTCGTTTGTTCGTGACGCTTTTTTGCAACACCGCAGAAATTTAGTTCATGATGGTAATCCACCTCAACAAGAGCTTGCACCACCTCCCAGCTCTGATCCTGAAGATCTCGATCTCGAAAAAGAACTCGGTCTGTAACACGTTATTGTCATTATTTGTTTTTCCCCTAACACAAGAGACAACTGAGAAAAAAATACAGTGGAACAAAATCTATTACTTTCTTTTATGGTCATTATTATTGGCTTTGGTTTACTGGTCTGGGGAGCAGAACGTTTTGTTCATGGTGCTGCGGCCATTGCCAATAATTTAGGTGTTCCTCCTCTTATCATTGGCCTGACAGTTGTCGGTATCGGTACTTCTGCACCGGAAATTCTGATTTCAATTATCGCCGCCTACCAGGGTAACCCGTCGCTGGCAGTAGGTAATGCACTCGGCTCAAACATTGCCAACATTGCACTGGTACTCGGCACAACGGCTATTGTCATGCCGCTAATCGTTAAATCAGAAACATTACGCCGCGAGTACCCCATCATGTTTATTGTCATGCTGGTTTCACTCTTACTGGTTATTGATAATCATCTCGGTCGTGTTGATGGTCTTATCCTGTTCGCCGGCTTATTTGCCATGATTTACTGGATGATCCAGACCGGTAAAAAACAAAAGCGCGATATTATGGAAAAGGAATTTGAAGATGAAATTCCACATATCTCAACTCAAAAGGCAATCCTGTGGTTTACCATTGGTCTCGTTTTACTGATCGTAAGTTCACGCGGCCTTGTATGGGGCTCTGTCAATATTGCAAAAGCCGCGGGGATCAGTGACCTCGTTATCGGTTTAACGATTGTTGCTATTGGTACCAGCTTACCCGAACTGGCAGCATCAATTGTAAGCGCCCTGAAAAAAGAAGCAGACCTGGCTATTGGTAATATCATTGGTTCAAACATGTTTAACCTGCTTGCTGTCTTTGGTATTCCAGGCTTAATGCATCCACACGTGATAGACCCGGCAATTTTAGAACGTGACTTTACCTTTATGATTGGCTTAAGCATTGCGCTTTTTGCCATGGCTTATGGCTTTAAAGGTGAAGGTAAGATAACTCGCTTTGAAGGTGGCTTATTGCTCTGTGCTTATATTGCCTATATGACAGTATTATATTTTACTGCTGTAGCCTGAATAACAGTGGCATCAATAATTATTTAAGGAGAATAAATTCATGACGCAACAGGAACAACTTGAGATTCAATCATCAAAAATAAAATGTGGCGGCTGTGTTTCAGCTATTGAAAATGGCTTAAAAGATTTTTCAGGCATTACCGAAATCAAGGTTGATGTTGAAACTAATATTGTCAGTGTTAAGGGTAATGGACTTGATAAAGAAGTAATTGAAAATAAGCTGGCCGAACTCGGTTACCCTGCGCCATAAAAAATCATTACTGATTTTATATATTATTCAGCAGCTAATAGCCTGTCATGCAGTATTGAAAGCAAAAGTTCATGCTCACTAATCAGTGGTGTTATCGCAA
>JAOUOK010000023.1 GCA_029880425.1 Gammaproteobacteria bacterium | reverse complement strand
AAGAAAGCTTAGCTTGAACCAGTCTGGCAGCATCAGGGCGTAATCTAATGGTTTGTCATCAAAGATAACATCTTCAACATCGCTATCGATAGCAAAACTATTTACGCAAAATAAACCACTTAACCCCAATAGCAGTAGCAAGCGTAGTAGTTGTTTTTTAAGCTTATTAATATTAGAAATAAGATTCATACTTAATAGTTTATTTAATTAAATTCAGACTGAGTGGGTTCATGGCATGGCCGCTGAAAATAACAGGTTAGTACACCGGTACTTGCTGTTAAGAGCCAAAAGAGAAAAAAACCAACAGTATAGCCCCCTATACGAGTAACAGGTCCATATCCTCCTGTTTGCATCAGAAGTTCAGGATCGAATGCGGTAAAAAATAAAATTGTTGCGATACCCGCTGTAAGAAAGGAAGGCCAAAGAACCGCAATGACTTTTTGTGTAGTAGGGATATTTTGTTGTGATGATGCCATCGATATATCTCCTTATTATAGTTGTTGTTATATTGAAGTCAGATGCCACTTGTTTTGTTTGGGTAATGTTACACGTCCGTTTATACGCCAGTCCTGATTTTCTGGTTCTAATATTATGATCCAATTCCCCTGCTGAACAGTTTTTACCCGCCCAGTATAGCTGTTCTTATCAGGCGACAGGAATAGTGTAATAACCTGATCCTGTTTTGCCCTGGTTGTATGAGCGAGGTGCATGGTTAAACGTGCAGGAAGTTCGGGCAGGTTTCCATTTAGCCTGAGGCTGATAGCCTGGGTTAATTGATCCCAGTCAGCATCGGCCGTGAGGTTTAATTTGAGGGCATGCTGTTTCTGATCCAGTGTTTGATTGATGGCCAGGCCTTTTTTGTAATAATTATCAGTCACCAGGCCATCGTCAGATTCGATTGCCAGGATGATGGTAATTATTCCCCCAACAACAGCAAGTGCCGGGAAGAACATTAAAAACCAGGGCCAGAATTGTTTGTACCAAGGTGGAGGTACATTAGGAGTAGGATTGCTGGTTGAAAAATCTGTCATGAATTAAACCTGTTATAAAGATGTTGTTTACTTGATTAAAGGCCCAATAAAACGGGCCTGTTCTGTTACCGCCAGATCGGCTTGATCCGTTGCAGACAGGTAAAAATTAAGCGTGTTGCTGGTTTGTTGTAAATTCACCGGATCAACTTGTATGCGTACAGCTAGATTGATGACCTCACCGGACTTAATTTTTATTTCTGATTTAGGTTTTATAAAAATTAAATCCTTTAATCCATCTACTCGCAATTCATATTGATGGTCCTTCGTGTCCATATTAATCAATTTAAGGGTGTAGATATTTTCAACCATGCCATCAACGGTTTCTTTGTATAAGGCATTTCGGTCACGAATAATATTGAGCTCTAAAGGGATCCGTGTAGCAATACTGTAAACAAGAGCGAGTGATAGCATTACAAGGAGTGCCGCGTAAATAATGATACGCGGCCTGAATAAGTGTGTTGTTTTACCATCCATACGATTTTGAGTGGTGTAACGTACCAGGCCCTTGTCATAGTTCATTTTATCCATGACATCGTTACAGACATCGACACAGGCTGCACAGCCGATGCACTGGTATTGCAGGCCATCCCTGATATCTATCCCGGTTGGGCATACCTGGACACAAAGGGTGCAATCGACGCAATCACCCAGTCCTTTTTCTTTAGGATCGATGCTTTTCTTACGTGCACCACGGGACTCACCGCGTTGTTCATCATAGGAAATAATGAGGGTATCTTTGTCAAACATGGCGCTCTGGAAGCGGGCATAGGGACACATATAAATACAGACCTGTTCACGCATCCAGCCTGCATTACCGTAGGTAGCAAAACCATAAAAGAGAATCCAGAAGGTCTCCCAGGGGCCAAGGGCAATTTGCATAGTTGCCAGGCCCAGATCCAGGATTGGCGTGAAATAACCGACAAAGGTAAACCCGGTCCATAATGAAAAAACAATCCAGATAAAGTGTTTTAGAGACTTGATATAAAACTTGTTGGTATTCATTGCTGTTTTATCAAGTTTCATTTGTTGATTACGGCTTCCTTCAACTTTTCTTTCTATCCATAAAAAAGCTTCTGTCCAGACTGTTTGTGGGCAGGCATAACCACACCATAGACGCCCGGCCAGGGCAGTAAAGAAAAACAATGAAAGAGCAGCAATAATAAGAAGTGCTGCTAAATAAAAGAAATCCTGCGGCCAGAATGTTAAACCGAAGATATAAAACTTACGTGCAGGCAGATCAAATAAAACCGCCTGGTGGCCATCCCAACGAAACCATGGAGCAAGGTAATACGCACCTAGCAAAACAAAAACACCAAGTGTGCGTAAGCTGGCAAATATTCCTGTTACTTTACGCGGGTAAACCTTTTTATGTTTAGCGTAAACTTCTTCGATTTCAGGTTTGGTTTGATTTTTAAGATTTTTTTCTGCTGGCTGTGACATAAGGGGAAAAATCTTTTATTAGAGTTGATATTACACAATAACAAAGTTGTTAAAGGGTAAGAAGTAAAAATTTTGAATAGTTAAAATAAAAAATGCGTTGCCTAACCCGGAGATCCCAGGCTAAACAACGCATGATTTATCGATTTACTGATTTCGTAAGCTGTAGATATAAGCAGATAATAAATGTACTTTATCTGCGCCGAGGAAATCACCGTGTGCAGGCATGACACCGGTACGGCCTTTAGCAATCGTTTGTGTAATAACACCTGCTGAGCCACCGTATAACCAGACATTATCTGTCAGGTTAGGTGCACCCATAGCTTTATTGCCCTTGCCATCAGCACCATGACAGGCAACACACATCATATCAAATTGTGCCTTACCTGCTTTTGCTGCTTCAGCATTATGGTCACGACCGCTCAGGCTAATAACATACTGGGTCACGTTTTTAACACCGTCATTTCCCAGTGCTGCTTCCCAGGGTGGCATGGAGCCAATACGCCCATCACTGATAGTCGTTTTAATTTCAGCGGCTTCACCGCCCCATAACCAGTCATTATCAGCCAGGTTGGGGAAACCACGTGCGCCACCAGCATCCGATGCGTGACAGGTTGCACAATAGTTAAGGAATAAACGCTGTCCTACTTTTGTAGCGTTTTCATCTTTAGCTAAAGTCGCAATGTCTTGCTTGGCGAATTCAGCAAAAATGGGGTCATAAGTTTTTTTAGCATGCTGAATCTCTTCGTCATACTGCCCTGTTTGTGACCAGTTTAAAGTACCTTTGTAATTACCCAGACCAGGATAAAGTACCAGGTAAACCAGGCTGAAAACGATAGTGAAATAAAACAACCACAACCACCAGCGTGGTAAAGGGTTGTTGTACTCTTCCAGGTCACCATCCCATTTGTGACCAGTAACATCACCCTGGGCAGCTTCATTAGGACTTGGTTTACTTGCCCATTTAATTAACCAGTAACATGCCAGGATATTTGCCAGACTAATGACAGTAATCCATCCGCTCCAGAAATCACTCATGGTGGTCTCCTTTTTTATTATCTTCGCTTGAGCCGAGAGGATGCTCAATTTCGTTAAAAGGTAGCTGAGAGGCTTCATTGAAACGGTGTTTAGATTTACCGCTCCATGCCCAAAGCACAATGCCTATGAATGCCGCGAATAACACCACGGTATGCCAGCTTCTGAGATCATTAATATCCATGATTACCTCCGAGCCTTAAGTGCAGTACCCAGCCCTTGTAAGTAAGCAATCAGGGCATCCATTTCAGTTTTACCTTTTACAGTATCAGCAGCGTTCTTAATCTCTTCTTCACTGTAAGTTTCACATTTACCGCAAGTCGCTGAGATCAAGGTATTCATTACACGCATTTTTTTAGCCGTGTCTTTGCCATCGAGCTTGTTTTTCTCAAGCCAAGGGAAACCCGGCATATTTGATTCAGGAACAACGTCTCTTGGATTGATTAAGTGAACTCGTTGCCAGTCATCCGAGTAACGGCCACCAACACGCGCGAGGTCAGGCCCGGTACGTTTTGAACCCCATTGGAACGGGTGATCGTAAACAGACTCACCGGCAACAGAGTAATGACCATAACGTTCAGTTTCAGCACGGAACGGACGAATCATTTGTGAATGGCAGTTGTAACAGCCTTCACGAATATATACATCACGTCCTTCTAAACGTAGTGCACTATAAGGTTTAACACCCTGAACAGGCTCTGTTGTGTCCTTAACAAAGAACAAAGGTACGATTTCAACCAAACCACCAAAGCTGATAACGATTACGATGAGTATCATCATCAGGCCAATATTTTTTTCAACAACTTCATGACTCATAATTAAATTCTCCCTTAAGCCGACTGAGTTGCAGACGCAGGTTTGGCACCACTAATGGTTTTCCAAACGTTATACGCCATGATGAACATACCCGCGAGGAACAACAAACCACCGAGGAAACGTACTGTGTAGTACGGGTAGGTTGCTTCGAGTGACTCGACAAAACTATATGTTAAGGTGCCGTCAGCATTAACCGCGCGCCACATTAAGCCTTGCATTACACCCGCAATCCACATCGCAGTGATGTATAAAACGATACCGATAGTGGCAATCCAGAAGTGGGTATCAATCAGTTTGATTGAATACATTTGATCACGGTCAAATACTTTAGGAACCAGGAAGTAGATAGCACCAATGGTAACTAACGCAACCCAACCCAATGCACCTGAATGCACATGACCTACCGTCCAGTCAGTGTAATGAGATAATGCATTTACTGTTTTAATTGCCATCATTGGACCTTCAAAGGTCGACATACCATAGAAGGATAAGGAAACAATGAGAAATTTAAGAATCGGATCGGTACGTAACTTATGCCATGCACCTGATAAAGTCATCATACCGTTGATCATGCCACCCCAGGAAGGTGCAAGTAATACTAACGAGAAGACCATACCGAGAGACTGAGCCCAGTCAGGTAATGCTGTGTATTGTAGATGGTGAGGGCCAGCCCACATGTAAGTCGAGATTAAAGCCCAGAAATGTACAACAGATAAACGGTATGAATAAATAGGTTTACCCACTTGCTTAGGAATGAAGTAATACATGATCCCCAGGAAGCCCGCAGTGAGGAAGAAACCTACTGCGTTATGGCCATACCACCACTGCACCATGGCATCAATCGCACCGGGATATAATGAATAAGATTTCGTTAAGCTAACGGGTAAGGCCATGCTGTTTACGATATGGAGTACCGCAACAGTAATAATGAATGCACCGAAGAACCAGTTTGCTACGTAAATATGGGAAACTTTACGTTTCATTATTGTCCCAAAAAAGACAACTGCGTAGGCAACCCAAACTACTGTAATAAGCAAATCAATGGGCCATTCAAGTTCTGCGTATTCTTTACCACTGGTCATACCTAGCGGTAATGAAATTGCAGCAAGTAAGATGACCAGCGTCCAACCCCAGAAGGTAAAGGAGGCCAATTTATCTGAAAATAACCGAACCTGGCAGGTACGTTGCACTACATAATAGGATGTTGCAAAGAGTGCGGAACCACCAAATGCAAAAATAACTGCATTGGTATGTAGTGGTCGTAAACGACTGTAAGTTAGCCAGGGTGTATCAAAATTGAGTGCTGGCCAAACCAGTTGGGCTGCAATCAGTACCCCGACTGTCATACCAACAATACCCCAGATCACCGTCATAACGGTAAACTGACGTACAACGGTATAGTTGTAAGTATTTTGTGTTTCCATAGCCTTCCCTTAATTATTGGACGAATTTACTGAACGTAATTATCTATAGACTAAAAAAGCATGTGTCGCTGTAGTCTAAAAAGAAGATTGTGCCTTAACCCTACAAATGTAGGGTTGATCTAGATCAAGTTACTAAATAAGACTTAGACTTATTATAATAATCGAGTAAAAAGGTCAGGTAATTAGCTGGCCTGGGATGAGTTTGAACGATTTGATGCACAGTGTGTAGCAAGTTTGCGTAAGGTATCGAGTTTTAATATCGTAATGTGCTTACGTTCAACCTTCAGAACCCCATTTTCCTGAAAATGACTCAACAGGCGGCTAATGGTCTCAACGGCCATCCCCAGCAGGTTGGCAATATCACCTCGTGACATACTGAGATTGAAATCATTTGCCGCATAGCCACGATTACTTAAGCGCTCTGACATGCCGAGTAAAAAACTCGCCAGGCGGGTTTCGGCAGGCATTTGTGCCAGTAGTAACATCAGGTTCTGGTCTTGCTGTATTTCTTTACTCATGAGCCGCATTAACTGGTGTTGCAGGTTAGGGATCTCTAATGCCAGCGTTTCAAGCCTATCGTAGGGGATTTCACAAACACTTGATGTTTCCAGTGCTTTAGCAGTACAAACGTGTTGTGCATCACTGATGGCATCCATACCGAGTAATTCACCGGGAAGGGAAAAACCAATAATTTGCTCGGTTCCATCCGGATTAGTTAAATATGTTTTAAATGAACCACTGCGTACCGCATAAACTGATTTTAACGGTTCGCCCATTCTATACAGGAAATTGTTCTTGTTGACCGATTGACGACGCTTAATGACATTATCAAGACTGTCCAGATCACCCGATTCCAGTCCCATAGGTAAACAAAGATCATATAAGCTGCAGGTTTTGCAATGATTTTTGAGTTCAGAAAGTTTAATAACCTGGGTTTTTATCATGAATAGCGCCTTATTCAATTTCTTAATATTTATTCTTAATATATATACGAATTGTATTGCCTATATCGGACGCTGGCAAAATAAATTTAGAGTATCCCTGAATATTATGTGGATTTGTTATATACATACAATAAACTTTTATGGTGTTTTGCTGGATCTTTTGATTTCATGGTCTAAAGAAAAATTAAAGCATTATTGATGGAGGGTCGTTAAATGAGGGAGTTATGAAACTTAAAGCCCTTATTATTGAAAGTACTCGCCACTACAGTAGTGTTCTCGATAAGATTTTATCTGATATTGGTGTGGAGTGTGATATTTATGCTTCTGGTGAAGAAGCGTTACGTTCTGATAACAAACCTGAATATGCTTTTATTTTAGTTTCGCGTTACCTTGATGATACAACTGGCGAGTTATTCCTTCATCGTTTTCGTGAAAAGTATATGATGGGTGATGCCTTAACTATCATGCTTACTTCTGATGAAGTCTCTAAAGTTATGATGGAGGCAAATAATGCGGGTTTTAAACTGGTTTTTAATAAAAAAGAGCTGAACTCTATACAAACGTTTTTAACGAGTGTTTTAAATAACCGTATTTTAAATTTAAAGGGCAAAATTTTATTTATTGAAGATCAAAAAAGTGTTGCTGCAGCCACGGTAGCGATATTTAAGAATTACCAGGCCGATATTGAACATGTTGTAAACCTCGCCGAGATGAAAGAAAAGTTTTCAAATAATTCTTATGATTTAGTTATTACTGATTATTATCTGGAAAACGAAGAAACAGGTGATGACATTATACAGTTTGTACGTGATTATGATGATTTTGATAAAGCACTTGTTCCGATATTGGTTGTATCAGGCGAAGTTGATCAGAAAAAACGCACATCATTTTTAAGAAACGGTGCTAATGATTTTATGATTAAACCATATGATGCCGATGAATTAATTGTGCGTTCATCTAACCTGATTCAAAATAAAAGAGTTTTTGAACAAACTAAAAAACAGCAAAAAGAGCTGACCCGGTTAGCTATGACTGATCAGTTAACGGGTTTATATAATCGACATAGTTTATTTGATATCGGACCAAAATATTTAAGTAATGCTATACGGCATAAATTTGCTGTTTCTTTACTTGTTATCGATCTCGATCATTTTAAGAATGTTAATGATACTCATGGTCATGGGGTGGGTGACCATGTTTTAAAATCTGTCGGTCAGGTATTAAATGACAGCTGCCGCTCAGAGGACCTTGTTGCACGTTATGGTGGCGAAGAATTTGTCATGATACTGACACATTGTGATCTTGATTTTGCGGCAAAAAAAGCCGAAAACATCCGCTTAGCCATAGAAAAATCTAAACCTAATGATTTAACGATTACCGCCAGTATTGGCGCCGCGGCACTGAATATAAGTGATAGTTTCGAGACTCTTTTTGAAAAAGCTGACAAAGCTGTCTATGAAGCTAAAGACACCGGGCGAAATAAGGTTGTCGTTCATCCAGACCGCTTTGATAATGTGATATAGGGTGGCTTTCTTTTGAATATAGTCATTATATTCCTGTTGCAAAATGAATTTCCCTTCTTCCTTTTAGATGCATCCCTTCAACCTATACCTTATAATAATGGAAAATTTTTTGTGCTAGTGGGAGCATTTCATGGCAGAACGTACCGCGACGGTTAATCGCGAAACACTCGAAACTCAAATTGATATCACGATCAATCTTGATGGTTCCGGAAAAGGTGAATTCAATACCGGTGTGCCCTTTTTAGAGCACATGCTGGATCAGGTTGCACGCCATGGTATGGTCGATCTCAACATTAATGCCAGGGGTGATACTCATATCGATGATCACCACACGGTGGAAGATATTGGCATTACTCTGGGCCAGGCATTTGCCAAAGCCTTAGCAGATAAAAAAGGTATTCGTCGTTATGGGCATGCCTATGTCCCCCTGGATGAAGCGTTATCTCGCGTAGTAATCGATTTTTCTGGTCGCCCTGGCCTGGAATATGACATCGATTATCCGCGTTCCATGATCGGTGAATTTGATGTTGATTTATTGGGTGAGTTTTTCCAGGGATTTGTTAATCATGCACAAATGACACTGCATATTGATAACATTCGTGGTAAAAATGCACATCATATTGCTGAAACCATATTTAAAGCTTTTGGTCGTGCTTTGCGTATGGCAATCGAGCATGATCCACGTATGGCCGGTGTAATGCCTTCAACTAAGGGTTCTTTATAGAAAACTTTCAAATATATTAACCACTAAGGACACGGAGGTTCACAGAGTAAAGAAAACAAAACTCTGTGTTCCACTGTGAACTCTATGGTAATTGGTTTATCTTCATTGATTAATAAAAATTGTAAATAAATATGAGTAGCGTAGCTGTTATAGATTATGGAATGGGTAACCTGCATTCTGTTGCCAAGGCTTTGGAAAAAGTGGGAGAAGGTGTTGAGGTTATCGTGACCGCGAATGCTCAAACTATTTTATCGGCTGATCGTGTTGTCCTTCCTGGTGTGGGTGCCATGCGTGACTGCATGGGTGAAATTACCCGTCTTGGCCTGGACAACGTGATTCATGATTTTGTTGCCAGCGCTAAACCCCTGTTCGGCGTTTGTGTGGGTATGCAAGTTTTACTTGAGTCCAGTGCAGAAAATAATGGTGTTCAATGCCTGGGTATTATCCCCGGAAAAGTGGAATATTTTGGTAATGAACTCCGTGATGCTAAGAGCGATGAAAAGCTGAAAATTCCTCATATGGGTTGGAACCAGGTACACCAGGAAACGGAACACCCAATGTGGGATGGGATTGCCCAGGATGCACGTTTTTATTTTGTGCATAGTTATTATGCCCAGCCGGGACATCCTGACCTGATTGAGGCTTCAACCACTTATGGATTTCCATTTACTTCGGCAATCAGTAAAGATAATGTATTTGCAGTGCAATTCCACCCGGAAAAAAGTCAGCATGCCGGTTTAGCCTTGTATGCTAATTTCCTGAAATGGGATGGCAAAACAAATAATTCCAAGTAATTTTTTTAACTAATATTTATACAATAGAGACAAGAACATGCTTTTAATACCAGCAATTGACCTTAAAGATGGCAAATGTGTACGTTTACGCCAGGGCAACATGGATGATGAAACTATATTTTCAAATGATCCGGTTGCAATGGCAGGGAAGTGGGTAGAAGCAGGTGCTCGTCGACTCCATATTGTTGACTTAAATGGTGCTTTTGAAGGTAAACCAATGAATGCTGGCGTGGTGCATGATATTTGTGAAGCTTACCCTGATTTGCCGGTACAAATTGGCGGCGGTATCCGTGATGAAGATACCGTGCAAACCTATCTTGATGCCGGTGTACAATATGTCATTATTGGTACCAAGGCGGTTAATGCACCGCATTTTGTTAAAGACCTTTGCCTGGAATTCCCGGGGCATATTATCGTCGGTTTAGATGCGAAAGATGGCAAAGTTGCGATTGATGGTTGGTCTAAACTTTCTAAGCATGACGTGATTGATATGGCGCAGCATTTCCAGGACGATGGTGTCGCCTCAATTATTTATACTGACATTAGCCGTGATGGCATGATGCAGGGTGTAAATGTTGAATCGACTGTTAAATTAGCACAATCCATTAATATCCCTGTAATCGCCTCGGGTGGTATTACAAACCTGGATGATAT
>JAOUOK010000022.1 GCA_029880425.1 Gammaproteobacteria bacterium | reverse complement strand
GAAACTAATTTCTCAGTATCCCAGCTTCGATTACTCATTAAATTATGCTCTCTGTGATTCTCATACATAATTTTATAAATTATGTACATTTGTTAAATGTTTTTTGTTTCCTTGACGTTCAATATTTTATCTTCTATAAAACACTGAGGAATAATAATTAATTAAAAAACGTAATTATTATATAAAACGAGGTGTTGTATGCATTCAATACAAGTCTATATCGATGAAACTCTCGACGAAAAATCTCTTAATGAACTAAAACAACTTATGCAATCTCTTCCGCATGTTACTAATGTTGAAGTCAATTCAAAAGTTCCACATGATATGCTTGTAGAATATGAAGAACACTTTAATATTCCAATGCTGGTAATGGATAAATTACATCACAAAGGACTTCATCCCGATATCATTTCAGGCTAACTTAAATCCTGTTTAATAGTTTCTACTCAGAGGCAGGTATACTGTCTCCGGGTTAAAATACTCGACTATATAATAATGAATTAGTTAAAAGACATTTCCAAAGTTAAATCCAATGCAAGTATTAATGCATCTTCCCTGCCTTTTTCTGCTGGATAATAATTGTTCCTTACACCCAGTTCATTAAATCCACGCTGATGATAAAGCTGAATAGCAGCTTTATTAGAGATTCTTACTTCAAGATACATCGCTTGTGCATCATTCTTAACCGCAAGGTGAATCATTTCATCCAGCATTTTTTTACCATACCCATGGCCTTGCTTATCCTTGGCAACAACGATGGTTAAAAGATGTGATTCACCTGCAGCAATCGACATGATGCTGTAAGCCACAATTTTTCCCTGCTGTGTTAAGACCCTGCAAAAGTAACCAACATTCAAACAGTCATGAAATATCCCCTGTGTCCAGGGGAAATTATAAACAGACTCTTCAATAGCCAGAACCTCATCAAGATCGGTTTCCTGCATTTTTCTAAACGAGTAATCTGATTCAGGAGATTGAAGTATTGCACTCATAGTAAAATCTTAATCCTGCCAGGTTATTTTAATGAAATATTTACAGTTGACAGTTCTTTCATTGCGAGTTGTAAGTCTTCCCATGCTTTACGTTTTTCACTTGGTGAACGTAAAAGATAACCCGGTTCATAGGTAACAATAACCGGAACTGCAAGTTCATCAATATAGTGTAATTGTCCGCGTAAGCGAGCCATGGTTGATTTACTTTTTAAGAATCGTTGCGCGGTAACACTTCCCAGTACCAGGATTACTTTAGGTTGTACTAACTGAATCTGTCTTGTTATATAGGCTTTACAAGCTTCCACTTCATCGGTAGCGGGCTCCTGATTTTCAGCTGTTCGACATTTGACCAGGTTAGAAATATAAACCTCGTTACGTTGATAACCCATGGCCTTAATCATGGCAGTTAACAAGTTACCAGCCTCACCACTAAAAGGCATACCCTGTTGCTCATCTTGCCTGGTTGGTGCATCACCAAGAATCATTAGCGAAGCAGATTGATTACCTGCACCGACAACTACTTTAGTTCGATTAGCTGCTAAATCACATAACTGGCACTCTGCTACAGCAGATTGAAATTCTGGCCAGTTTAAAGCTTCGATATTGCGTACAGGTCCTGCTTCTGGAATAACTTGAGCAACAGTTTCAGTCGCTGCAGGTTCTACCGATACAGGTTGTTCAGGCTCTATACGCGAACTGTCTTCAACCAAA
Organism: Gammaproteobacteria bacterium; assembly: GCA_029880425.1. GTDB lineage: Bacteria > Pseudomonadota > Gammaproteobacteria > UBA6429 > Thiohalophilaceae > JAGLTQ01. The sequence goes on along the minus strand of JAOUOK010000022.1, from coordinate 8,692 downwards.
GCAACAGGATCTCGTTCGACCCAGACATCGATCCCCATTGCTTTAAGGTAGGCTTGTTGCTGTGCAGACATCATAACAACCCGTTAAAAAGCCTGGCTCGTTGAGAAAACTTCAACAACAAGACAGGCAAATATTCTGATAGTAAAGAATTAAACATCACCCTGCGGGTGTTCACGTTCAGATGGTTCAAGAATTTTATTCAGCGCATTGATATATGCCTTGGCGGAGGCAATAACAATATCCGTATCAGCACCTTGTCCATTAACAATACGACCACCTTTTTCAAGGCGCACGGTTACATCACCCTGCGCATCTGTTCCACTGGTGATATTATTAACCGAATAAAGTTGTAACTCTGTCCCACTGTTAACAATCTTTTCAATTGCTTTAAAGGTTGCATCAACCGGACCACCTCCAATAGACGTTGCCGATTTTTCTTCACCCACAATATTCAGGGTAATATTAGCTTCTGGAATTTCACCGGTTTCAGTACATACTTTTAATGCCACTAAATTACAAACTTCATTTTCAGCCGCCATGTTTGTTTCGGTAACCAGTGCCTGCAAGTCTTCATCATAAATTTCATGTTTCTTATCAGCTAAATCTTTAAAACGAGAAAAAGCATCATTTAATTCATTTTCAGATTTAAACTCGACACCGAGTTCAAGTAAACGGGTACGAAATGCATTACGGCCTGAATGTTTACCCAGTACCATACGATTCGCAGACCAGCCTACATCTTCTGCACGCATAATTTCATACGTTTCACGGTTCTTTAAAACACCATCCTGGTGAATACCCGACTCATGTGCAAACGCATTGGCACCCACGATAGCTTTGTTTGGTTGCACGGCAAACCCCGTAATACCTGAAACTAAACGCGAAGCCGGAACGATATGCGTGGTATCGATGTGGTCAATTGAACAAGGGAAAATATCTTTCCGCGTTTTAACCGCCATTACAATTTCTTCTAACGAAGCATTACCCGCTCGTTCACCCAGTCCGTTAATAGTACATTCCACTTGTCGTGCACCATTCATCACAGCTGATAAAGAATTGGCTACAGCCAAACCCAGGTCATTATGACAATGCACCGAAAAAATTGCCTTATCTGAGTTTGGAATGTTTTCACGTAAATATTTAATCAGGCCACCGAACTGTTCCGGAACGTTATACCCTACCGTATCAGGAATATTTAAAGTTGTTGCACCGGCATTGATAACGGCTTCTAAAATACGACATAAAAATTCCGGTTCAGAACGACCTGCATCTTCGGGTGAAAATTCCACGTCATTGGTATATTGACGTGCACGTTTCACTGCGTGAACAGCCTGTTCAATGACTTGCTCTGGTTCCATACGTAATTTCATTTGCATGTGAATGGGTGAAGTAGCAATAAAGGTATGAATCCGGCCACGGTTTGCATCTTTAAGGGCTTCACCGGCACGATCAATATCTTTATCCAGTGCCCGTGATAAGCCACAGACGGTGCTGTCCTTGATGCTTCGAGCAACGGCCTGTACACCTTCAAAATCACCCGGACTAGCAATAGGAAAACCCGCTTCAATGACATCAACATGCATTTTTTCGAGAGTCTTGGCAATACGAACTTTTTCTTCTTTGGTCATTGAGGCGCCAGGGCTTTGCTCGCCATCGCGTAAAGTCGTATCAAAAATTATTAACTTGTCTTGTTTACTATTGGACATTTGATGTCTCCGCTTTATCTCTTTGCCCTGTTGATTCACTGTTTTTCAACTCACAGCAAGTGCAATTATGCCATGGACTGCAGATATAAATCTAACAGGGGTTTTCTTTTAATTTAGATGCTGGTTGTGTATTTAGGCGCCCCAGGCTAGCGCGCTACGTGATATATGCCCTAAGGCAGGAGACGTAAAAGTAATAAGCTAAAGCTGAAATTTTCAGGCACAGAAAAACCCACCGGGTGCGATACACCATGGTTCTGACTTGCTTTTCTGTTAATTGGACTGTTCATCTGGGTAATATAGCCTGAGTTTTGGATTTTGCCAAGCGCTGATTGTTAATCCACTTTATCATGCTGCTTATTTTGCGCCCGTTCAGCACGGCGGCGACGCAATAATATTAAGGTATACACGGGACCCGACAAGGCATATATAAAGAAGCCGCCAAATAGCAATAATTCAGGTGCAATTGTCACGAATACCAGCGCTAAAACAATCATTAAAATCGTGGCAAACGGAACTTTACTCCGCCAGTTGATGCCTTTAAAGCTATGGTAGCGAACATTACTAACCATCAATAAGCCAGCACTCAAGGTTAAAACTAAAGCCAACATATTAAGGGCCGGTTGTGACAAGTATTGCGTAATTAATGGTCCATTCCAGATTAAGCCTGCCACAATGGCTGCCGCTGCCGGGCTGGCCAGCCCCTGGAAATAATTTTTATCCGTATGAGTTGCCTGGGTATTGAAACGGGCAAGGCGTAGAGCTGCACAGACCACGTAGACAAATGAAACTATCCATCCGAGCTTGCCATAGTTTGACAAAATCCATAAATACATCACCAGTGCCGGTGCCAGGCCAAACGAAACCATATCCGCGAGGCTGTCATATTCGGCGCCAAAATCGCTCTCTGTATGGGTCAAACGTGCAACCCGGCCATCTATTCCATCGAGTACCATGGCAACAAAAATAGCAATCGCGGCAATTTCAAACTTTCCATTTATGGAAGAAACGATGGCATAAAAACCACAAAACAAAGCCGACGTGGTAAAAAGATTGGGTAATAAATAGATGCCGCGACGCGGTTTTTTTGTTGTCATATTAGCGTTCATATTGATCAGTTCTGATGGAAATCCCAGCTCAAAGGATACACCAATAACGGTGTTTTAAGGAAACCTACTCGTCACTTTTTACGCGATATATTTAAATATATAAAAGGGGGATAGTAAAAATTATTATGAACTATACAGATATAGTCGTTATTTCAAAAAAGAAAAATATACAGCTAGATTATTGATATTAAATGAGTTTTAAAATCAGGCACGATGTTTTAGTGAAGCAAGAAAACTAATTCCTGCCTCAACATGATCCCCCACTGCTACTTTAATTACGCTTGAGAGTGGCACATATACATCGACATTGGCACCAAATGGAATAATCCCACAACGATGTCCATGCCCAATGCGCTGACCAATCACGGCATCACAACTTAACTTCTTAAAAAAACGACCTGGCCGCAGCACGACCATAATATCATCATCTTCATCAGTTTTTAGTTGTATAGCATGAGCCAATGAACGTTCATCGTCATCATCTTCCTCAGGATCGAGCCATTGTTGAATAATTTTACCTTCCGTAACACTACGGATTGAATAGATGTCCATGAGTGAAACCGAAATTCGAAATAAAAAGGCATCTCGCCCGAGGAAAGGATCAGGATGCTCTTTAGCAAGAATAACCGTACCACTTACCGGGCTGACTATTCCAAGCGGTTCAGAAGGTAAAAGACGATGAGGATCACGAAAAAGCCATAGTGCCGCCAGGGGAAAAAACCATAACAAGGCCATGTAATGACTAACAAAATGCTGCAGTAATGCAACAATTGCACTAAGGGCAAAAATTAAGCCCCAGCCTTCTTTCGCAATAATTGGGTGTCGAGATACAGCCATTGAATTTATTAGATTTTTTCTTAAACAATTAAAAAGGCCGGGAAAATCCCGGCCGGTATATCATTTAGTTCTTTTCTTTATCTACCAGTGCATTAGCCGTAATCCAGGGCATCATGCTACGTAACTTAGCACCTGTTTGCTCAATCGGGTGAGCTGCATTATTACGACGACGTGCTGTCATTTCAGGATAGTTACTCATACCTTCGAGGATGAATTTCTTGGCATATTCACCATTTTGAATATTTTCCAATGCTTCACGCATCGCCCAGCGACTTTCTTCATTGATGACTTTATGGCCGGTTACATACTCACCGTACTCTGCATTGTTAGAGATTGAGTAGTTCATGTTAGCTATACCGCCTTCATACATTAAATCAACAATCAGTTTTAATTCATGCAGGCATTCGAAGTAAGCCATTTCTGGTGCGTAACCCGCTTCAGTTAATGTTTCAAAACCGGCTTTAACCAGTTCAACTGCACCACCACATAAAACAGCTTGTTCACCAAACAAGTCAGTTTCTGTTTCATCTTTAAATGTTGTTTCAATGATACCTGTACGACCACCACCAACACCTGAAGCGTAAGAAAGTGCTACATCTTTTGCTTTACCAGACGCATCCTGGAATACAGCAATTAAATCAGGAATACCACCACCGTTTACAAATTCATTACGAACTGTATGACCCGGTGCTTTAGGAGCAATCATGATGACATCTAAATCTGCACGAGGAACAACCTGGTTATAGTGAATAGAGAAACCGTGAGCAAAAGCTAAAGTTGCACCTTTTTTGATATTTGGTTCAATTTCTTCTTTATATAACACTGACTGGAATTCATCAGGTGTCAGGATCATTACAAGATCAGCATCTTTAACTGCATCAGCAGTATTCTTAACTGCCAGGCCTGCTTTTTCAGCTTTTGTAGCAGAAGAAGAACCTTCACGTAATGCAACCGTAACATTTACACCAGAATCTTTCAGGTTGTTAGCATGTGCATGACCTTGTGAACCATAACCTACGATCGTTACGTTCATGCCTTTGATAATAGACAGGTCGCAATCTTTGTCATAATAAATATTCATAATGTATTTCCTAGTTTAAATTTTAATCTTAAAAATTAGTTCTTCTAAAAATGCTGACTCAAAAAATATTTTTAGAGTCGTAAACATGTTTCACCACGAGTAATACCGGTCGCACCTGAACGTACTGTTTCCAAAATATCAGCAGCATCCATAGCTTTAATAAACGCATCTAACTTACTGCCTTCGCCAATTAACTCAATAACATAAGTAGTATCTGTGACATCAAGTATTTGCCCGTGAAAAATATCAGCCTGACGCTTTATTTCTTCACGCTTTTCATTAGTATCAGCTTTAACTTTAATCAACATTAACTCGCGTTCAATGTGATCACCATTAGCTGTAATATCAACTAACTTAACGACATCAATAAGCTTGTTAAGTTGTTTATTAATTTGCTCAATGATTTCATTAGAGCCTGAAGTTACAATTGTCATACGGGACAAAGTTTCATCTTCAGTTGGCGCTACTGTCAGTGATTCAATATTATAACCACGAGCTGAAAATAACCCGGCTACGCGGGACAACGCACCAGACTCATTTTCCATCAACAATGAAATTATATGCTGCATCTTATGCTAACTCTCTTTCATGCATTTCATGATGGCCTTTACCGGCGGCTATCATTGGATAAACGTTTTCTTTTTGATCGGTAATGAAGTCCATAAATACCAGGCGATCTTTCATAGCAAAGGCTTCTTTCAATGCCCCTTCGACATCTTCTGGTTTATCAATTCTCATACCAACATGACCATATGCTTCTGCAAGTTTCATGAAGTCCGGTAAAGCATTGATATAAGACTGCGAATAACGACTTTCATAAAAGAATTCCTGCCATTGCCGAACCATACCCATGTAGCGGTTATTAAGATTAACAACCTTAATCGGTGTTGAATATTGGAGTGCTGTTGACAATTCTTGCAGGCACATCTGGATACTAGCTTCACCGGTAACACAGGCAACCGTTTGCTCCGGGTTTCCAAGTTGTGTGCCTATTGCTGCAGGCAAACCAAAGCCCATTGTTCCAAGACCACCTGAATTAATCCAGCGACGTGGTTCGTTAAACTTATAAAACTGGGCTGCAAACATCTGGTGTTGACCAACATCAGAAGTAACAAAAGCATCACCACCGGTTACTTCGTAAAGTTTTTCAACAACAAACTGTGGTTTAATTAAAGCACTGTTACGGTCATAACGTAAACAATCTTTACTCGCCCAGTCTTTAATTTTATCCCACCAGCTATTTAATGCTTTTTCATCAGGTTTGCGTTTTGTTGCAGTAACCGTTTTACTTAACTCTTTCAGGACATGCTTTACTTCACCAACTAACGGAATATCAACCTGTACATTTTTTGATATCGATGCAGGGTCAATATCAATATGGATAATCGTTGCATTTGGACAAAACTGTTTTACATCACCCGTAACACGGTCATCAAAACGGGCTCCCACGGCTAGCAGTACATCACACTCATGCATCGCCATATTTGCTTCGTAGGTACCATGCATTCCAAGCATGCCTACATTTAACGGATCAGGTTCCGGGTATGCACCCAGCCCCATTAATGTTTGTGTAATTGGGTACCCAAGCTGCCTGGTAAAAGTACGCAGTTCTTCAGAGGCATTACCCAGAACCGAGCCACCACCGGAATATATTATGGGGCGCTTCGCGGACAGTAAAGCATCGACTGCTTTTTCAATTTGAGTCGGTATAACTTCTAAAACTGGATTATATGACCGTAATTCCATTGACTTGGGATATTCATATGGAATTTTAATATTTGGATCGGTGATATCTTTCGGAATATCAACCACTACCGGGCCAGGTCGTCCTGTCGTTGCAACATAAAATGCTTTCTTTAATGTACTGGCTAAGTCCTTAACATCCTTTACCAGGAAATTATGTTTTACGCAGGGGCGAGTAATTCCGACAGAATCAACTTCCTGAAATGCATCACTACCAATAAACTGGCTTGTTACCTGGCCGGTTAAAACGACAAGTGGAATTGAATCCATATACGCAGTCGCGATACCCGTGACAGCATTAGTCGCACCAGGTCCTGATGTAACTAAAACAACACCTGGCTTCCCGGTTGAACGTGCATAACCATCGGCTGCATGGGTTGCCCCTTGCTCATGCCGAACCAGAATATGTTTGACCGCATCCTGTCTGAACAATGCATCATAAATATGTAAAACAGCACCACCCGGGTAGCCAAATACATATTCAACACCTTCATCTTTCAGGAATTGAGTAACAATGTCGTCACCACTGAGTTCCACGATTTTTAGCTCCAAATCTTAAATATCAAAGACAAAAACGCCCGACTTAACGGGCTGTGCTTCAACTAAAAATAGTGAAAACACGAAACGCCGTATTATACGCAGCCTCGCAGCAGATTTGCACCATATCAGCCTTATTTTATGTCGTTTTTCATCAACACCCACATGGTTTATGGTGGTACTTAGCGGCTGGCAAGGCAAAAACCCGAAAAATACGTCACATCCTGACCAAGTGATGAAAATTAAGCCGATATAGGCAATTTACAACTTGCTAACTCCCTGCGATACTTATGAGGATAATGAGTTAACATGTTGATATTAAACAACCTATACCGGATACCGTGATGAGAATAGTACTTTTAATGACACTAATGATAATTGCCGGCTCAGCTTCTGCGGGGCTTTATAAATGGGTCGATAATGAAGGCAACGTGCATTACTCACAAAAACCGCCCCGTGATAAGCAATATAAAAGCATCAAGGCACCATCAGCTGCTCCGGAAAACAGTAAACCCTTATACCAATCAACGACTAAAAAGAAAAAAACCAGCATTAATACTGGCGCCTCTGAATCGCAAAAAAATGAAAAAATAAGAGCCAAAAATTGCGAAAATGCCAAGAAAAGGCTCAATGTCTACCAGGTTTATCGTCGAGTTAAAGATGCAGACGGAAATATCAAAACGGTAGATGATAATGAGCGCACAAAACAAATAAAACAGGCAAAACAAGCGATTAGCGATTTTTGTAACTAAGTTAAGTAATTGACGATATGAAGCTCAAATACATCATCCTGTTAATGATTATCGTTGCAGCTACATATTATGTTTACCAGGATAAAAGCTTGCAGTCACAACTTCTTGGTAAGGTTCACCAGGTTGCCCCGGAATTAAACCAGACTACATTGTATAAATGGCAAAATCAAAAAGGTGAATGGCAAATCACTGATACGCCTCCTGCCAGCGGAATCTCGTTCACGACCATCACTACGCAGGATCAAATAAATGTCATGCCATCCCCTTCTTCGCAAAAGAAAAAATAAACAGCCGTTAATTACTGTACCCATCCCCTGCATCCGGATAAAATCGGCCTAATTTTCATTTTCACGAGATCAGTACTACTATGCGCGCATCAAAACTGCTACTTGCCACTTTAAAAGAATCCCCATCTGACGCTGAAGTTATCAGTCATAAACTTATGTTGCGTGCAGGCATGATTCGTAAGCTGGCTTCTGGTCTCTATACATGGTTACCACTGGGATTACGTGTTTTACGTAAAGTTGAAAATATTGTTAGAGATGAACTCGATAAGGTGGGGGCACAGGAAGTCCTGATGCCGGCCACCCAGCCCGCTGAGTTGTGGAAAGAGTCAGGTCGTTGGGACCAATATGGGCCTGAACTACTCCGCATCCAGGATCGTCATGGCCGGGATTTTTGTATTGGCCCGACTCATGAAGAAGTGATTACTGATATGGTTCGTAATGAACTACGTAGTTATAAACAACTTCCTGCAAATTTTTACCAGATTCAGACCAAGTTTCGTGATGAAATTCGTCCCCGCTTCGGCGTGATGCGCGCTCGCGAATTTCTAATGAAGGATGCTTATTCATTCCATATTGATGAAGCCTCTCTCGCTGAAACTTACCAGCAAATGCACTCGACTTACTGCAGTATTTTTGATCGTAT
>JAOUOK010000369.1 GCA_029880425.1 Gammaproteobacteria bacterium | reverse complement strand
TAGCCCCATAATCATAAGCTCAATAACAGGAACACGATCGACATTCTTAATCTCGCTTAATGGGCGACTAATTTTACTATCATCAAACTCACCCAGAAACTGCTGTTTACCAATTTCCTTATGATCCTTAACCAGCGTGTTATACAGAACGGTATAATCAAGACGAATTAATGGTAGCGGCAAATTATCACTACGTTTAAATAGCGGTGGTGTTTCATTTTTATAATGGGTAATCAGGAAACCTGGTTTTAACTGTTGTCCATCATCAGCTAAAATTTTCATCCCTTCGCCGGATAAATAATCTAAATAGCCGTCAGGGAGATGAAACATTCGTGTTGGCCATGTTGTAACATCTAACAAGCCAAAAAGTTGGATTGATATATAGATTCTCCTCAGTGTTGAGGTAGGCACACCACCTTTCCTTAAGCTATCAGAACTTTTTCTTATGCCAATTAAACCTATCAAGCCATAGTCTTCATCAACAGCATTATGATGCACAAGTGAAAAAAATATCTGGTTGCAATGCTGCCATGAGACTTTAGGTAGTTTTTGATAACGCAATGCACGTAATCGTTGCTCTAATCGAATAAGCTCAAGTGAACGAGCAGCATATTGATATGTAAATTTTTTACTTTTTTTAAAATCTTTTATATCCGCAGCATAATATTCACGAAATAGTAATTTATAGGCAATTCCTAGCTGGTGAATACTTTCAATACTTGCCATTAGTGCATTTTTTCTTTCATTGCTTTCAGGAAGACTATTTTCCTGTTTTTGATACTTGTCATACCAAAGTAATACCACCGGATAAATATAAGAGGCTAATAACTCGGCATACTCTTTTCTTTGTTTGACGCTGAGTTTAACCCTGTTTACTTTTTGCAAAACAATATTCGTTTCCTCAAGTAAACGTACAGGTAATTTCCGGTGAAGTTCTAACCGTTGAATAATTTTGTCACGATTGAGTTCATTTTTTTCTGGGACTTTGAAAGGAAGCGATAATCCTGATAAATCACCTAAACCACTGGATGATTTTTTGCTTTTAGCTAAAGCATGCTCTCTTTTTTCTTCTTCTGTTCGAGTAAATAAATTCATGATTATTATAGTATGTAATTACCAAACATTTATTGTGTTAAGTAAAATGTTAGACAAAATTACGAGTAATTCAAACAAGTATAAGCATTCAGCTCACAGTTTTTATTAACCATGATATAAGCTGAAGCAAGTACGACAAAATGTGGGGGGGCAGGGAAAATTAGCTTTTAACTGTTTTTTAAACGGACAATCACTTCTAAACCTGTAGAAACTGTGCCTTCGGGTAATTCTGGTAAGTGTTCAATATTAATTGCACCCTCAGGGATATCTGTTAATTCACCCGTGTCAGTATTATAAAAATGAAAATGTTCTGAAACTGTTGAGTCATAAAAGACCTTACTTGGATCAACAATAACTTCCTTGATCAAACCTTTCTTCGCAAACAAACCAAGCGTATTGTAAATCGTCGCCTTTGACGCTTTTGAGTCATTTTCAGCATTTGTTCAGCAGATAAATGTTGTGGGCGGGCAAATAATACCTGGGCGATATCCACGCGCTGACTGGTCGGCGAAACCCCGGAAGATTTTAGTTTATTTACGATGTCATCTCGATTATTCATAATCAAATCCCAAAACAATTATATATTTATGGAGTATAGAATAGACTCTTAGATAAAGTCTAGAAAACGCACAAAATTCCTTATCTATCAAGATCATACATGGCAGCATCAAGAATTGTCTGTCGCTCTAGAATTAAATCAGCTGCCAATCTCGCTGATGCAGGCCCGAGTACGACACCATTTCTAAAGTGCCCGGTGTTTAGATACAAGCCATCAAGCTTCTTAATATCACATATATAAGGTATACCATTATTTGAACCGGGCCGTAAACCTGCCCAATGGTGCTCAACCTTAGCATTCTCCAATGCAGGGATGATTCTAAAAGCCTCGGCCATTAATTCTTCACGCGCACTTGTTGTCACTGTTTTTTCAAAGCCGGTATGCTCAAGCGTACTGCCCACTAATACCCGTCCATCCTTACGCGGAATCACATACCGATCCTGGCTCAGTGTAATCCGCTTAATTTTGCCCGGCTCAGTATTAAAGAGAATCATTTGCCCCTTGACCGGCTCAACTTCAATATTAATATCAAGACTTTGCAATAACTTAGCGCTCCAGGCACCTCCGGCAAGCAAAACCTTATCCGACTCGATATCAGTCGACGAGGTTTTCACCCCTCTCACCTTGCTATCATTAGTTAAAAAGCCGGTGACTTGCGTCTTTTCTATAAACTTAACACCTTGTTTTAAAAGATAATTTTTAACGGATTTAACTAAACGAGGATTACGCACCTGGCGTACTTCAGGCATCCAGATGGCATTATGCATCACCAATGCTGGCGACAATTCCGGTTCAACACTAATAATTTCTTTATTATCAATAACTTGTAGATTTGACTGCCATTTCTCAGCCCAGGCTAATGCCGCTTCTTTTTCATCATCCAGGACAAGTAAGCCACTTTGCAATAACTCTGCATCGAGGCCAGTTTCTGTATTGATTTCTTCAATGAGTTCGGGATAAAAAGCTTGCCCCCACTTTGCCAGTGCGCTCACTGCATCCGGGTATCGCCAGGGATACAGCGGCGAAATAATACCGCCACCTGCCCACGAGGATTCATGCCCGGCTTCACCTTGCTCAATAATACTGACATCCATCCCGGCTACTGCCAGTTCTCGCGCCGTCAACATGCCAATAATGCCGCC
>JAOUOK010000368.1 GCA_029880425.1 Gammaproteobacteria bacterium | reverse complement strand
AAACAACATCACCAGTCGATCAATACCGATACCTTCCCCCGCTGTTGGTGGCATGCCATGCTCTAGTGCAGTGATATAGTCTTCATCAAAGAACATCGCTTCATCATCACCGGCCTCTTTTTCTTCAACCTGGGCTTTAAAACGTTCAGCCTGGTCTTCTGCATCATTAAGCTCAGAGAAACCATTAGCAATTTCTCGGCCACCAACAAAAAATTCAAATCGATCCGTCACAAATGGATCATCATCATTACGCCGGGCAAGAGGAGAAACCTCAGTGGGATAAGCAGTAATAAACGTTGGGTTCATTAAACGGTGCTCAACTGTTTTTTCAAAAATTTCAATCTGCACTTTTCCTAAACCATAACCCTCTTTAAGAGGAATACCTAAGCGTTCCGCGATAGCACGCGCCTTATTCATGTCATCAAGTTCTTCTTCCTTGATGTCATCATTAAAATGAAGAATCGATTCTTTAACCGTCATACGATCAAACGGTTTACCAAAATCATAAATATCATCCTGGTAAGGAACTTTAGTTTTGCCTACGACATTCTCAGCAATAGAACGTAACATTTCTTCGGTAATGTCCATCAGGTCACGATAATCGGCATAAGCTTCATAAAACTCGATCATGGTAAATTCAGGATTATGGCGTGTTGATAAACCTTCATTACGGAAGTTACGATTGATTTCAAAAACGCGTTCAAAACCACCTACAACTAAACGCTTTAAATAAAGTTCTGGTGCGATACGTAAAAACAGGTCCATATCCAGGGCATTATGATAAGTGGTAAATGGACGTGCAGTAGCGCCACCAGGAATAACCTGCATCATTGGCGTTTCAACTTCCAGAAAGTTTTTAGCAGTTAAAAACTCGCGGATATGGCTAATGATTTTTGAACGCATAATAAAGGTTTCACGTGAATCATCATTCATGATTAAGTCAAGATAACGTTGGCGATAACGTGTTTCCTGGTCTGTTACACCTTTAAACTTTTCTGGTAACGGGCGTAATGACTTGGTCAGCATACGGATGCTATCTAACTTTATAGAGAGCTCACCCTTATTGGTTTTCATAAGGATGCCTTCACCGCCGATGATGTCACCGATATCCCACTTCTTAAACTGTTCGTTATAAACACCTTCTGGTAAATCATCACGCGCAACATAAAACTGAATCCGGCCAGACATATCCTGAACAGTAGCAAAGCTTGCCTTACCCATCACGCGTTTAAGCATCATACGTCCAGCCACACTGACACGAAGATTTAACTCAGCTAATTCTTCCTTAGACTTGTCGGCATATTCAGCCTGAAGTTCACCGGCCATAACATTACGACGGAAATCATTTGGGAAGGCAACACCACTTTCACGTATACCCGCCAACTTCTGGCGACGCTCAGCTATGAGTTTGTTTTCATCAACCGGTGCTTGTTCATTATTCTCTGACATCTGACTTTTCTCTGTATTTATAAACTTTATAAGCCGCTCTTTAAGCTGGCCTCAATAAACTGGTTTAAATCACCATCTAATACCGCCTGGGTATTACTGGTTTCTACATTGGTGCGTAAATCTTTTATCCGTGATTGATCCAGGACATACGATCTGATCTGACTACCCCAACCAATATCGGTTTTTCCGTCTTCCAATGCCTGTTTTTCAGCATTTTGTTTTTGTAACTCAAACTCATATAGTTTGGATTTAAGTTGTTTCATCGCGTTATCTTTATTTTGATGTTGCGAACGACCACTCTGGCACTGTACCACGATCCCGGTTGGTTCATGTGTTAAACGAACTGCCGAATCCGTTTTATTAACATGCTGACCACCGGCACCACTGGCGCGGTAAGTGTCTATGCGTAAATCTGCCGGGTTGATTTCAATATCAATATTGTCATCTACTTCGGGAGAAACAAAAACAGAAGAGAACGATGTGTGTCGACGGTTACCAGAATCAAAGGGAGATTTTCGAACTAACCGATGCACACCAGTTTCGGTGCGCAGCCAGCCAAATGCATATTCACCGGTAAATTTAATGGTGGCGCTTTTTATACCAGCAACTTCACCCGAGGAGGCTTCAACCAGCTCGGTGGTAAAGCCGTTACTTTCTCCCCAACGCAGGTACATACGTAACAACATTTCTGCCCAGTCCTGCGCCTCGGTACCACCTGAGCCCGACTGAATATCCAAAAAGGCGTTATTCGCATCCATCTCACCGGAAAACATCCGTTGAAATTCTAATTGCTCGAGAGATTTCTCTTTATCATCAAGCTCAGATTCAACCGAGTTAACCGTATCCTGGTCTTCTTCTTCAGCAGCAAGTTCAAGTAACTCGCTCGCATCAGACAGGCTGGAATCAAGCTCATCAATGATATTAACGATTTTTTCCAGGGTGACTCTTTCGCGACCCAGTTCCTGTGCCCGTTCCGGGTTATTCCAGACATCGGGCTCTTCAAGTTCACGCGTAACTTCCGTTAATTGCTCTTTCTTGGCTTCATAGTCAAAGATACCCCCTCAGAACGTCAGTACGTTCCTGAAAATCTTTGATACGTGTTTTGATTGGATTGATTTCCAACATATTGAAATCCATAAAAAAATGAAGGCGCTATCATACCCCAGCTGTGGGTCTCAGCTCAAATTATACAGGCTCAATATGTTCAACCATCAGCTGCAGGCTTTGCCTTCCACGAAAGACATTTACATCAAGACGATAAGCCACTTTTGCTTGCTGATGCTCATTTGACCATTCCTCATCCGTAGTATTAAAAGCGATCGCATCGACTTCAAGTTGCGAGCCATGAG
>JAOUOK010000367.1 GCA_029880425.1 Gammaproteobacteria bacterium | reverse complement strand
TCGTAAAGTGTTTCTGACCAGAAGTTTGACATTTTATTGCTTCACCTTTATTCGTCTACCATACCACGTAGGTGTTCCGTCATATTGACCTGATCTGGACGGAATGCTTTTTTAAGTACAGGTATTGTTTTTTCAGGTTCTGCATCGCCACACATGAAAACGTCAAACGCGGCATAACCACGTTCAGGCCAGGTGTGGACACTGATATGGGATTCAGCAAGAACCGCCACACCCGAGATACCACCGTTAGGGGTAAAGTGATGCAAATGAATATGCAGCAGTGTTGCACCTGCAACTTCAATACTTTCACGTAAGGCGGCTTCCATAAGTTCGAGGTTATCCAGCTGAGTGGCACCCCAGAAGTCAAAAATTAAATGAGTACCGGCAAAGACAATACCGTTACGACGTACGAAATGATCCTGAGAAATAAATTCAATATTTGAATCAGAATTAGTCTGTTGGTTATAGGTTGGCCAATCTGCAGTATTGTCGTTTTGTGCAACATCAAAAGCAGCGTCAACCTCAACAAGATGATTAGATGAAGGATTACCCATCAAGAAACCTCACAGTTAAGCCATACGGCGGTTAAACAAATTGTTATTGCTTGCGCGCCATACCTGTAGGTGACGCCTGGGCTAAGTAAACATAAATCCTCGGAAGGTTATAAAAAATCTGCGCGCATTTTATGATTTTTTTGCTAAAAAGCAAGAAAAAAACAACGAGAAAATAAATGAATATTATGCTGAAAAAAAAAGATTAAAAACAATGACTTAGCATCGTATAAAAACGATGCTTGCTGACAGGTTATGAATACTCACTTAAATAATAGGGCTTTCAGGAGTAGGAAAGGGCTGCATTTCTGGTGAATGCTCTTCCTGGAATTCATCAACCTTGGCTTCAATTTCATGGATATCTTCAAAGCGGGCTATGTGGTAAAGCGCATCGCCTTCATTAACCAGGGGTAAATTTGTTCGGCCAATAACAATGCCGTTGAAGGGGGCCTCAACTTTCACTTCAGATTCTCCAAAGGGATCTGCGACGACACCGAGCAGGGTATTTTTCTTCACCCGGTTACCTAAAGGCATCATGGCCCGTAAAATACCGCTATCAGGTGCACGTACCCAGGAACTTGAACGTGCAACAACGGGCTCCATTTGCTTTTTAGCTTTACGTTTACTGGGTGCCAGCATATCTAATGCGCGCATAACATTGATAATCCCTTTTACACCCGCACGAATTGCTACTTCATCAAAACGCAGTGCTTCACCTGCTTCGTATAACAACATGGGAATCCCAAACTCGGCAGCTGCTTCACGTAACGAGCCATCGCGCAGGTTTGAAGAAATAATAACGGGGACATCAAAGGCCCTTGCCAGCTTCTCGGTTTCTTCATCATCAAGATTTGCGCGAATTTGCGGTAAGTTTGAACGGTGAATAGCCGCAGTATGGAGATCAATGCCGTGGGTACTTTTTTCGACAATCTCTTTCATGAAAAGGTTGGCCAAGCGTAATGCCAGTGGGCCTTTTTCTGAACCCGGAAATGAGCGGTTTAAATCACGTCTATCAGGCAGGTAACGTGAATGGTTAATAATACCGTGAACATTAACCATGGGAACAGCTATCAAGGTACCACGAATACGTTTTAATGCTGGAAGCTTGAGCAAACGTCGAATAATTTCAATACCATTAATTTCATCACCATGAATGGCAGCACTTAAAAATAAACGCGGACCGGCTTTTTTACCACTGATAACATGAACAGGAATACTCATCGGGGCATGGGTATATAACTTTGCCGCGGGCAAATCTATGGTAGTGCGTGTTCCAGGAGCTATGGTGACATCATTAATTACCAGGGAGTTGTTGCGCATGGGTGTTAGCCCTTCCCCTTAGTTTTAGTTTTATGTGGCTTTGCCGTTTTTTCAATAAACTCAATAATCATTCCGGCGACATCTTTACCTGTTGCTGATTCAATCCCCTCGAGGCCGGGTGAAGAATTTACTTCCATAACCAGTGGCCCGCGTTCAGAACGAAGTAAATCTACACCTGCAACGTTAAGCCCCATGATCCTTGCAGCTTTAACAGCGGTGGCTCTTTCAGCAGGTGTGATCTTTATTAATGATGCGCTACCACCACGATGCAAGTTTGAGCGAAATTCACCGGCCTGGGCCTGGCGTTTCATCGCGGCAACCACTTTCCCTCCAATAACTAAACAACGAATATCGGCACCACTGGCTTCTTTAATGTATTCCTGTACCATGATATTGGCTTTGAGCCCCATAAAGGCTTCGATAACACTCTCGGCAGCTTTTTTAGTTTCAGCGAGAACGACACCTATACCCTGGGTACCTTCGAGTAACTTTATTACTAAAGGCGCACCTCCCACCATTTTAATTAAATCCTGGATATCATCAGGGCTATTAGCAAAGCCCGTGTTAGGTAAACCAACACCTTTCCGGGCAAGTAACTGCAAAGAGCGAAGTTTATCGCGTGAACGACTTATGGCAACGGACTCATTTAATGGAAATGAGCCCATAACTTCGAACTGCCTTAACACTGCCGTTCCGTAGAATGTTACAGATGCCCCGATACGGGGAATAATGGCATCAAAATTTGGGAGGGTCTGGCCTTTGAAGTGTGCTTCTGGCTTACTAGATGCGATTTCCATATATGTCCGCAAGGCATCCAATACCATAGGTTCATGACCACGTTGTTCACAGGCTTCGATAAGTCGCCTGGTAGAATAGAGTTTTCTATTACGTGATAAAATAGCAATTTTCATTTTGTGGACCTTTTATCGAATGTTAAACTAAGCAT
>JAOUOK010000366.1 GCA_029880425.1 Gammaproteobacteria bacterium | reverse complement strand
CCAAACACACCGACTGAAGTAGGTCCTTTCTTTTTCAGTGCATCTTTAAATTTATCCGCCATGACGTCGAAAGCTTCATCCCAGCTGACTTCAGTAAACTCACCTTCTTTATCATATTTACCATTGGTCTTACGTAATAAAGGTTTGGTCAGGCGATCTTTTCCGTACATAATCTTGGAGAGGAAGTAGCCTTTGATACAGTTTAAACCGCGATTAACCGGCGCATCAGGATCACCTTGAGTTGCCACAACGCGTCCATCTTTTGTACCAATCAGAACACTACAGCCTGTACCACAAAAACGGCATGCCGCTTTATCCCAGCGAATTTTACTGTCATTTGTTTTTGCCATCGCTGAATCAATACCGGGTATGGTAATTCCAGCCGCTGTGGCTGTTGCAGCAATTGCATTTGTTTTTATAAAGTCTCTACGGCTAAGTTTCATA
This sequence comes from Gammaproteobacteria bacterium, assembly GCA_029880425.1. Taxonomy (GTDB): domain Bacteria; phylum Pseudomonadota; class Gammaproteobacteria; order UBA6429; family Thiohalophilaceae; genus JAGLTQ01. The sequence continues at coordinate 2,374 of JAOUOK010000366.1, read as the reverse complement.
ATTGCGCCTCCTCCAATGTGTAATCACTACAAGTGTTTGATGTACATGATGCGGTATCGTCTTCAGGCAATACTTCATCACCACTTAATGTTTCAAGATCTTCGTTATGCTGGTATACCATGGCCACTGACATTACTCCGGGTATATCCTGAAATGCCATGACCTGGTCTGCCAGTCCGTTAATACTTTTATGTTCAACAGTCACAACCAGCTTGCCATTTTCTGCTGCGTGTACTTCCACACCATCTGTAGCATTAAGATTTTTTGTAACCGAATCCGATTGTTCCGGTGTTGCATATACAATCACACCACTTATATTCATGATGCATTCTCCTTTATTTGAACATCCCGGAACTCAATATTCTGGCTCTGTTCATTTTCACTAAATTGATAAGATAACTTGATGGCTTGACCAGGACAGGGCTTAACACAAGCACCACAACCCGTACATTTCTCAAGGGCCAATACTGGCGGACTAACACTTCCAGCTCTTGGAATAAAACTGATGGCTTCTGTTTCACACTGTTCTTTGCAAATGACGCAAACTACATTTTTATGTGAAAGACATTCTTCAGTAACGAGGGCTTTTAATGACCAGGGAGTGTCATCAAGCGAGGTAAAAAGATCTTCGCCGCAACTTTGTACACAATCTGAACAGAAAATGCATTCACCACGGGTAAAATTGATTTCAGGGAAACCGCCGTCACCTTTTACAATGATTTTTTCAGAACATGCCGTTATGCAATCACCACAACGTGTACAGCTATCAACAAACTCAAGCTCATCACGCACCCACGGTAAACGTATCGCTTGTTGATAAGATTTAAAATTGGCCTTTAACAAGGACCTGCGTGATAGCATGAATGATTGCTCGTTTGGCTTATATTAAAAATGAGCGCCTATGCTACCGTATGCAGTTTTTGAGTCATTGACTTACATCAAATATTAAAAATTAATTGATTTTACAGCTATAACTTACTGTTATACATAGGTATTTGTAAGTATTGAAAAACCTTAGCAAAATTAGGAAATAAAAATTAAATTTCATTTTTCACATAAGATGCAACTAATAAAGTTAACAAAATTTTACTTATTTTAAAGAAAAGTACGGTTCAATAACTATGGCAAAATACCATAGTATTCTTGTCATGAATCTAGTGACTGGTACCGGCTGAACGGTTTATTTTATTAAACACGTTATATTTCCCCGAGGGTTTTTTCATCGGTATACGCTTAATTTCTTGCAAGCTATTCGCGTCATAGATGATTAACTCACCCTCCATATCCCAGACACTGAGTAAGACATGTTTACCATGACGATCAAACTCAACATGTGCCGCGTTTTTACCCGGTGAAGGTTTCAGTGTCTTAATGATCTCAAGGGTATTTTTATCAATAACATGTACCGCTTCTTTATTGGGACCGAAAAAGACATCCGCCCAGGCGTACGGTGAATTCTCATGGCTGCGCATAAAAAAGCCCGGACCCAGTGTTTTAATTTTTTTAATGGTTTTCCATGTCGTCATATCAATAATACTGATTTCCGACTTTTTAATGTTGGGTGTTGCCATAACCGGGCGACCTTTATAGTTCCAGGTAATCCCGGAACCGAGATGAGGTAAACCGGTTAATTCCAGGTCAGCCACCTTGCGGCCAAGATCGAGGTTAATAACCTGGCCATTTTTGGCATTCCGTCCTGAGCCCATTAAATGGATATACGACTGATCAAACTGAAAATCATCCAGATAATCATTGAGTTCAATCTTTCGGATAGGAAACTGCTTCTTGTTGTATGAAATTTCCCAGACTTCTGGAATGTCTTTTAACGCGGCAATAAAGCTATTCCTGGGCGCTGCGGTATAAACTGCACTGACCCGCGAGCTTTTGCCCTTTTGATCTTTAACAGGAATCACTTTTAACGGTTGCAACGTTTGTGCATCCAGCATAACCAGGTTATGCGGTAAGTAGTTACCCACCAACACGGTTTTACCATCACCGGATACGGCAACGTTTCGGGTATTGATGCCAGCCCTGACTTCGGCCACTGTTTTTAAATTATAAATATCATATTTACTGATCCAGCCATCGCGCGAAGCAAAATAGACATAGCGACCATTAGGTGAATATTTTGGTCCGCCGTGCAAGGCAAAGCGTGTTTTAAAACGCTGGATGCGTTCAAACTTATCCCCGTCTAACAAAGTGGCATGATGATCACCGAGTTCAACTACGATAAACAAATTCATCATGTCGGCTTCAAATACCGGTTTATCAGATAAGCTAGCTGCACTGAAATGTGTAAGGTGCGATTTTTTTATTTCGCTCATTCCCCATTCGGGAATTTTCGCTAACGGTGTATAAACATAATCGACCAAAG
>JAOUOK010000365.1 GCA_029880425.1 Gammaproteobacteria bacterium | reverse complement strand
TTTAGACCTGTATGCTCGTGACAAAAAGCGTGGTGGCGCGTGGATGGATGACTGCATTGGCCGCAAACGCAATGTTGATGGTTCATTACAAATTCCGGTAGCCTATTTAACCTGCAATTTAACCCAGCCTATCGGTGATGATCCGGCGTTATTTACCCATGATGAAGTGACGACCTTGTTCCATGAGTTTGGGCATGGCTTGCATCACATGCTCACCAGGGTAGAACATATTGGTGTCTCGGGTATTAATGGTGTGGCCTGGGATGCAGTAGAGTTACCCAGCCAGTTTATGGAAAACTGGTGCTGGGAACGTGAAGCACTCGATAACATTGCAGCACATTATCAAACCGGTGAACCCATTCCGGAGAACTGTTTAAAAAAATGTATGCTGCGAAGAATTTCCAGGCCGGTATGCAAATGGTACGACAGATTGAATTTTCTTTATTTGATTTCCGCATGTACCACGAGTACCGACCAGAATTTAAAGGTACCGGTAGTATTCAAAAGATTTTAGATGAAGTGCGCAGTGAAGTGGCAGTCGTGATACCTCCTTCATATAATCGTTTTCAACATGGTTTCTCACACATTTTTGCAGGTGGTTATGCAGCAGGTTATTACAGTTATAAATGGGCAGAAGTTCTCTCCGCGGATGCGTTTTCTCTGTTTGAAGAAAAAGGTATTTTTGATCCAGGAACTGGTGAAGCATTTTTAGAGTGTGTGCTTGAACAAGGTGGTACAAAGGAACCGATGGAGTTGTTTAAAGCGTTCCGTGGACGTGAACCACAGATTGATGCATTACTGCGTCATTCAGGAATTGCATAAAAAATTGTATGCATTAAAAAAATAATAATGAATGGAATGAAAATGAAAAGAACACTGATTTTAATCTCTTTATTTATGTCGATAACAACCCAGGCATTTGCCGAAAAGCAATATGTCACTGATCGAATTTTACTGGGCATACATACAGAAGCCGATGAAGGAAGCACCCTGATTAAGTCTGTACCTAGTGGTACTGAACTGGAGGTACTCGAAAAAACAAAAGGTTTTATCAAGGTTAAACTTGAAGATGGGACTTCAGGCTGGGTGAGTTCAGGTTTTGTGATGAAAGAAACACCTTCTACACGCAAATACGATGTACTTGCACATCAGTATGAACAAACAACACAGGAACTGGATAAGCTTAAGGTCGAACGCGTAAAAAATATTCGTGAACTTCAGATTCGTCGTGACCAGGTTTCCAATGCCACGACAACTATTAAAGAACTTAAAAAACGCGTGAGCGGTGAAGTGGTAGCGGTTGATCCAGAACTGGAAGATAAACTCGCTGCCTCTGTTAAAGAAATTGAAGAATTAAAACTAAAAATTATCGAGTTAGAAAAAAAACCTGAGCCTAAAGTAGCGATGGATCAAAAACAGATTTTCAGTGAACTAAAAGATGTAAAAGAGCAAAATGAAACCATGAAGCGACGCATTGATGTTGCACTGGCACATTTAAACGGTACACGTATTCCAACACCTGAAGAACTGGCCAGTATTCGTCCCAAGTTTCCAAGCTGGTACTGGAGCTTGCTGGCGATTATCTTGTTAATCGGGATTATTGCAGGTTACTTTATTATGGATTATCGCTACCGCCGTCGTCATGGTGGTTTCAGACTATAGAGTTTAAATTAATATGAAATATAAAGACCTGCGTGATTTTATAAAACAACTTGAAGACAAGGGTGAGCTTGTTCGCGTTTCACAGGAAGTTGATCCGAATCTTGAGATGACAGAAATTTGTGATCGTACTTTACGGGCAGCAGGTCCCGCAATCTTGTTTGAAAATCCTAAAGGCTATGATGTCCCGGTACTGGGCAACCTGTTTGGTACACCTGAACGTGTTGCCATGGGTATGGGGGAAGAATCGGTAACCGCGTTACGTGAAGTGGGTGAGTTACTGGCATTTTTAAAAGAACCTGAACCACCTAAAGGTTTAAAAGATGCCTGGGAAAAATTGCCGGTGTTTAAGCAGGTTTTAAACATGGCTCCCAAGGTAGTAAGCAAAGCCGCTTGTCAGAAAATTGTGATTGAAGGTGACGATGTTGATTTATCAAAGTTACCCGTTCAAACCTGCTGGCCGGGTGATGCAGGCCCTTTAATTACCTGGGCATTGGTTATAACGAAAGGGCCAAATAAAGACAGGCAAAACCTTGGTATTTATCGTCAGCAGGTCATTGGTAAGAATAAAGTGATTATGCGTTGGCTGGCCCACCGTGGAGGCGCCCTGGATTATAAAGAGTGGCAGGAAAGTAACCCGGGTGAACCTTTCCCGGTTGCAGTGGCGCTTGGTGCAGATCCGGCAACAATTTTAGCCGCAGTGACACCTGTACCCGATGCCCTGTCTGAATACGGTTTTGCCGGTTTATTACGTGGTGATAAAACTGAAGTCGTGAAATGTATCGGTTCTGATCTGCAAGTACCGGCTTCTGCGGAATATGTTCTTGAAGGTTACTTAATGCCGGGCGAAGAAGCCGATGAAGGCCCGTTCGGTGATCACACCGGTTACTATAATGAAGTTGAGCGTTTCCCTGTTTTTACTATTGAACGCATCACGCACCGAAAAGATCCCATCTATCATTCAACTTATACCGGTCGCCCACCTGATGAACCGGCTATTCTCGGACTTGCATTAAACGAAGTTTTTGTACCGATTTTAAAAAAACAATTCCCGGAGATTGTAGATTTTTATTTACCACCCGAAGGCTGTTCTTACCGCATGGCAGTTGTGAGTATGAAAAAATCCTATCCTGGCCATGCAAAACGTATCATGCTGGGTGTATGG